>JAAXWV010000249.1 GCA_013334845.1 Candidatus Roizmanbacteria bacterium
GACTCGCTTTATTGTCCGTCGAACCAGCCGTACGGGAGATTTTCAATCAAAATACTGGAAAACCTTTTCTCAATCTGACGAATTCACTTGAGGTAATTCATCAAATCGGAGTACCTGTTTCACTCCTCCACCTGGCAGAAAACGAAGAAAGGGCTATTACTTTGGGAAAAAAGCTCGGATATCCTTTGGTGGCGAAGGTCGCCTCTGACGAGGTAGTGCACAAGACTGAAAAGAAAGGTGTTTATGCGGGAATTGCGGATGAAAAGGAGCTGATTGAAGCATATAAATCCCTTTCACGGATTAAGGGAGCACACGGCTGTTACCTCCAAAAGATGGTGAGCGGATATGAGGTAATTATTGGTGCAAAACGTGATCCGATTTTTGGAACGGTGCTCATGATTGGCGTTGGCGGTATATTTACTGAGCTCTTCAAGAGTGTATCAAGTCGGGCATATCCCTTTTCGACCCAGGACTTTGAAGAAATGCTTGCAGAATCACGTTTGAAAGCACTAATAAGTGGATTTAGAGGCGCTAAACCTATTGACTCACAGCAGCTTTTTTCAGTAGTTTCCAAAATAGGAGCATTAATGGCACGATTTCCGGAAATTACCGAAATTGATATCAATCCCCTCTTCATTTCTTCTGAACAAATTGCTGCGGTAGACTGCCGAATCATTTTATAGATTCTTGCTACTTTCTTACTTCTTCAAGACGTGACTTTGAAGTAGAAAAGGTATGATTATTCTCTATGTTCAAGAGCGGAGGTATACTCCTCTCCAGTATTTTGGCGTTTACTACTTTGTCTCTCATCTCAAACAACAATGTCCGTATCCAGGCTGGCGGTGAGGTCACTCATCCTGAAATTGTGTCCGTAGCTCCCACCCCAACTGTGACTCTGCAACCTACCTACCACTCAACCACTTATCCCACGCCATCTGTCCAACTGATGCGGCCAACCGGATTCTATCGGTTGCAAATGTCTTCGCATAACAATGTCATTGCGCTCATTGTCCCCGCCCCCTCAGCGGATGACCCCTACATACTCTCAAAAGATACAGGCTTACTTACCCTTCCGGTCGGATATCCTCCACCTGGAACCATGCAGGACACGTTGTTAGTTGGTTACAACTCCGCTTTTAGTAATCAAGGGCCCTATGGAGTTGTTTCAATGGATGATGGTTTGGTACTGTTAGATGCACAAAATCGTCAGAAGATTTTTAACGTAACATTTGTCGGCACGTTTAACCAGCAGGAATTTAAGATGGTCAATATGGCGATCGGCGAAAGAAATGGCCTCATGTTTATCGTGCTGTGTCCACCTCCATCTGTCAATACGGGATACTGTGAGTACCCCCGCACAGTAATTTACAGCCGGATTTATCCTTTTCCCCAATAACCCTTGGTAACGGATAATATCCCTTCAAGACATGGATAGATTCTGATATGTTTATTACTAGTTTAATTACAATATTATGTTTTTAGGTTGTCAGAATAATAAGATGAAAGGAGGTGGAAAACTGTTGAAAGTATAGAATTAGTGGTATAATGGGGTATGGCTAATGAGAAAACACCACAGCGAACAATAGTTAATGTAAGCACATTTGTAGGCAGTACTTATTCACAGATTGTGGGAGTTACTGTAACAGATGTTGATATGACTTTAGAATTTGTATATATAAACCCTAGCGATAAAAAGATTGGTCAAGTAGTGTCACGAGTTACATTACCTTTAGCAGTAGGTGTCGATTTAGCACAAACAATACTGACAACATCAAGAGTTCATGAAAACAAAAAGAAAGGAGTATCAAAACATGACTAATCTAACACCTTGGTATCAATGGGAACAATCAGCGATCATTAGTGATCAAAAACATAAAACAGAGTACGTTTTTAAGGATTTCTCTAAAAAAGAGGAGTTGGTTGTGTTCGAGCATATTGATGATTTTGAATACCCTTCATTAGAGGAATTAGAACACCAATTTAGGATGACTGGGCTATATGATGAGGAACAATTAAAAAAGATAATTGAATTATATGGTAGGTTACCTAAATACAAAGCGCAATGTGTCGGTTCTAAAACAAGCACAGACAGAAGCAAATAATCTTAACCTTACTGATGAGCTACAAAAAGTCGTAGCAGGCTTAGAAAACAGGCGAAAACTTAAAGGGTTTAAGAAGATTCAGCCAGAAACAGCCAATACATACGAAGCAAGATTGACGATAAAATATAGGGCTTTCATGGTTTTCGACTCAGATAACGTAATTATTTTTCATGTTGGCGATCATTTACGATAATGAAAATTAAATCTACAACAAAAGACAAAAAATTCACCAACTGGCTTAAAAAAGGAGGACGTGAAGACTCTAAAAAAGATTTTCTTACTTTATTAAAGCGGGCTGTATCGCCTTAATGTTTCTTTCTTTTCTTCTTCTACGCCCTGTACCCATTTATGATTTTATTTGCACCTTTTCCTCCAATGTATGTTTCGTCAACTTCCACTATCCCCTGTAACATATCGCCTCCTGTCTGTGCCATGAGTATTCTAATATGACGGAACATACGCCACGCAGTCTTGTACGTTACCCCTAACGTACGCTCTAGTTGTTTTGCCGAAATACCCGGGAATCCTCTCCTGGGCTCAGCCGATGTGCGGCAAGTGAGTCCCATTCTCCGCGAATTTGGGGTGCCTTTAGTGGTCGATGACGTGGTCGCTACCCCTTACAATATTG
>JAAXWV010000038.1 GCA_013334845.1 Candidatus Roizmanbacteria bacterium
ACACACAAATTAAATTGGAAGCCGAAAGCAGACCATCCTTGGAGAAATTATATTACAAATTCAACGATATGAAACATCATTTGATATAGTTTGATCTATGACATTTTCATTTCGGTTTGACAGAGGGAAAGCACTAAAGCCTAAGTACCAAGCACCAAATTCCATTTTCCAAATTTGTTCTTGTGTAATTTCCAAAATCTGTTATTATAGTTTTGTGCGGAAAGAGTAGTCGGGGTGACACTGGTAGCAACGAGGACAGCTGAAAGCCTCACAGTGAAAGTCCGGCGAAGAGGGCCGCATTCTTCATCAAGCCGAAGAAAGCTGAAAAGCAAGTAGGCTTCTGCAAAAGAGCAGTCGGTGACGACTGAAACGGGGTGGTACCGCGGGTAATACTCGTCCCTTCATTAATATTTTATTGGACGCGTATGGTACATAAACTCTGGGAAAAAAAGGGAGAAAAGCTCCTGAAGGACGTGGAACTATTTGAAACCGGTTCGGATATTGAATTGGATGGTAAATTCGCTCAAGATGACATCATGGGTTCCATCGCCCACGGGTACATGCTTTCTAAAATCGGTATTTTGTCTTCTGAAGAATTTAAAGATGCTCAGAAAGGCCTTCTTGAAATCCTCAAACTTATTGAAACAGGAAAAGAAAAGCTCGAGTTTGGTGACGAAGACATTCATACAAAAGTAGAAAATCTCCTGACAGAGCGTGCCGGTCAGGTGGGAAAGAAGATTCATACCGGTCGATCGCGCAACGATCAAGTGCTTGTCGATATGCGCTTGTATGCGAAGCGGAAACTACTCAACATCTGGGGCGAACATCTTGATCTTATAGATGAGCTGTTACTCAATGCACAAAAATACACCTCAGCTCCTATGCCGGGCTACACCCACATGCAAAAAGCAATGCCATCATCGGCAGGTATGTGGTTCGGGTCGTTTGCTGAATCACTGATGGATAGTCTCGTCACATTAAAGGCCGCTTATGAACTCAATGATCAGTGCCCATTGGGCTCAGCCGCTGCCTACGGGACAACCCTACCGCTTGATCGGGAGTTGACGGCAAGACTGTTAGGTTTTAAAAAAGTTCAATCCAATGCACTTTATTCGCAAAATAGCCGGGGGAAAATTGAATCGGTGATACTGTTTGCACTTGTTCAGCAGCTTTTTGATATCTCGAAGCTTGCTACAGATGTGCTGCTTTTCACCACTTCTGAGTTCCAGTTCTTTAAAGTTGATGACTGTTTATGTACTGGCAGCAGTATTATGCCGCAAAAGAAGAATGTGGATCTGGCTGAGCTGCTTCGCTCAAAAGTGCATGTAATGGAGTCCTATTTGTCTCAGGTCTTCAATGGTACGGCAAACCTGCCCTCAGGATACAATCGGGATTTTCAAGATACCAAAAAACCATTCATTGAAGGTCTTGAACTTGCTGAACAGTCGCTGCGAGTGAGCTACTTACTTGTACATCACCTTACACCAAACGAGGCGGCGCTGAAAAAGGCTATGACGCCCGAACTTTATGCGACAGCGGCAGCGTATGATCTTGTTCAGAAAGGGGTGCCATTCCGGGAAGCCTACCAGCAGATCGGATTACACCTCGACGAACTTCAGAAGTGTGATGCGGATGAGATGTTGAAAAAAAGCACTCATCTCGGTGGCACGGGTAATTTACTCATTGACAAACGGCTCCAGGAGTTAGAAAAGGAACGTGCTCAATATGTAGCAGAGCACAGGCGATTCACCAATGCGATGAACGCATTAGAAACCCTTACTTACTAATTTCCATTTATGTTATGAAAACCAAAACAACCTATCAAAAAGTCGCTTCCTACGAAGCGAAAGTCGGTGAAGTTCACAAAATATTACTGCTCTATTCGGGAGGTCTTGATACCTCAGTGATGCTGAAATGGATTCAGGATCAGTATAAAGCAGAAGTTATTACCCTCACCCTTGATATTGGACAACAAGGCGACGACCTGAAGAAAGTACAGGCGAAGGCGCTCAAATTCGGCGCAAAAAAAGCACTTGTCTATGACGCAAAAGACGAATTTGCTGACAAGGTCATTGCCAAAGGCATCAAGGCCAATGCCAGCTATCAGGGTGATTATCATCTTTCGACTCCAATGGGTCGGGTAATTACGTCAGAAATAGCGGTTAAAATAGCCCAACAGGAGGGCTGTGATGCAATCGCTCACGGGTGTACGGGGAAGGGGAACGATCAGGTACGGTTTGAGGGATATATTCTGACCCACAGTCCCAAAATGAAAATTATTGCCCCCGTTCGTGAATGGCTTATGGATCGAAATGAAGAGATAAAGTATGCTGAGAAACACGGAATTCCGGTTCCAGCGCGGCTCGATTTTCCGTACAGCGTAGACGATAACATGTGGGGGATGACCTGGGAAGGGGGAGAGATCGAGTATCCAGATGTCATATCTCCTGTTGAGAAGTTTTTGACCACCTATACGTTGGCTCAGAATGCTCCTGATAAAGAGGAATTAGTGAAGCTCACTTTTGAGAAGGGGATTCCAACCGCAGTAAATGGAAAAAAGCTGCCTCTAGCGAAGATTATCATCACTCTGAATAAGATGGGAGGAAGACATGGGGTGGGCGTTGCTCACCTGTTTGAAGACCGGCTGGTGGGTTTGAAAAACGGAGGAGTTTATGAATTGCCGGGCGGCCATATTATTATCGAAGCCCACAAAGCACTCGAAAAGTACGTTTCCACCCGGGCTCTCAACGAACTCAAAAGTACCCTCGATATTAAGTGGGGATATGCCTGTTATGGGGCGCTCTGGTACGACCCGATGATGCAAGCCATCAACGCATTCAATGACCAGGTTAACGAAAAAGTAACCGGAGAGGTGACAGTACGCCTCTACAAAGGAAGTACGACGGTAGCGGCGATGGATTCACCGTTCGGATTGGCTTATACGTCTTTTAATATGAATGAGGGGTACGATTTTAATGTCAATGCGAGTGCGGGGTTTATCGAAGTTTATACCCTCCAGATGAAGTTGGCGAATCAAAAATAATATGGATACTCATTTTATTTCAATAACCGACCTTAACCCCCTACAAATCCGATCCGTTCTAGATCTGTCCGAGGAGCTCAAGAGAGAGCTATCGGCAGATGGAGCCAACAGGGAACTCTTAAAAGGGCGCACAATGCTTATGTTTTTTGAAAAGCCAAGTCTACGCACTCGTATTTCGTTTGAGATTGGTATGACTCAGCTCGGTGGACACGCTATCTATCTGACTCCAGCCGATGTAGGATTAGGATCGCGCGAAAGGATCTCCGACGTGGCTCGGGTCTCCTCTTCGATGGCCGATATCCTGATGGCGCGTGTCTTCAAGCATGAAGTCGTGACCGAACTGGCTGCACACTCTGCGGCACCTGTGATAAATGGTCTCTCCGATCTGGAACATCCCTGTCAAATTCTTGCTGATCTGCTGACAATAAGGGAAAAGAAGGGTGATTTGAGTGGCCTTAAACTGAGTTTTGTCGGCGACGGGGAAAACAACGTGACCCACTCTCTCTGCCTCGCCTCGGCAATGTTGGGGATGCGTTTTGCCTGTGCCTCTCCACATAATTTAACAATGAACAAGGAGATCGTCAAGAAGGCACGTTCACTTGCCTGTGCCGATGCAATCATGGAGACGCACGATCCGGTCGAAGCTGTGGCTGATGCCGATATCGTCTACACTGACACCTGGGTAAGTATGGGAGATGAGAAGGAAAGAACAACGAGAGAGCAACTCCTTCGCCCGTATCAGGTGACGAAGTCTCTCATGAAAAAGGCAAAACCTGAGGCTATTTTTATGCATGATATGCCAGCATATCGTGGTTTAGAGGTGGAGGTGGAGGTGATAGATGGGATACAATCGGTGGTATTTGAACAGGCCGAAAACCGCCTTCACGCTCAGAAAGGACTTGTCGGATACCTTTTGGGTTGTAAGCGCTAACTATCACAGCTTTACCGCCAATGCCCCGGTTCATCGAAATATATTCACTCCAGATGAAACTAGCTATACAAGTATCGCCTTAACTTCCTTGAGAGGCGGGGAGTAAGATGGTGGTATTACCAGTTCCCCGCCTCAATATGAAGCTCAAGGATATCGTACAGAAAGATAAAATTATCAAGGTACCTGCCAATTCGACGGTATCATCGGCGTTGTCCAAGCTTACGTCTTCTCATGATGCATCTTTTGTATTTGACCACGACTCGTTTGTAGGTCTGGTAACGCCCTACCATTGTCTGATCAAAAATTCGCTTCCCGGCAATGCAAAGATAGAGCATTGTCTCTATCATCCCAGTCATATTCAGATCAATGCGCCGCTGGAAAAAGTGATCAATACCTTCCTCGAATCAAAAATTCATTATCAGCCGATCTTCGATTCCAAAGATCAGTTTATTGGCATTGTATCCGTTCGTCATCTCCTTGAAGGGTTGCGATATGATAGTCGACTGCGCCTTCCACTGGATGAAGTGATTCGAAATAAGAAAAATGGACTCATAACAATCTATGAAGATGATCTTGTTTCAACTGCACTCAATCTGTTTAAACAGTATAAAATTTCCAAGTTGGTAGTAATAAATCGAGATCTCAAACTTAAGGGCGTATTAAGTTACTATGACCTTATTCATTATCTGGTAGTCCCGCGCCAAAAAGAACATCTTGGAGAACGGGAAGGTAATAAGTCATCGTTTTATAATCAGCGGGTTCGCAACTTTGTTAAATCGCATGTCCTTACCCTTGCGCCCAACCATACACTTCGGGTAGCGCTTGATTTAGTGCTTGATGAAAAAATCGGCAGTGTAGTGGTTGTAGATCTCGAAAAACATCCACTAGGTATTGTGACGACCCGAGATTTCCTATCTATTCTACTAACAAATAAGGTGGTAGCCCACCTTGAACTTCTCCATAAAAATCTCTCAAAACAAAGTCAGGAAGTAGTCGAACGATTTGTCGGGCATATTACCCATTGGGTAGAGAAGAAGCCGGATGTCTCCAAAGCCCAGCTACTTGTGAAAGAAAATAAACAGGGAGGTTTATTTCAAATAGCCTTGTCTATATTTCCCAAAAAAGGAAAGCCGAGCATTTTTAAGCGGGAGGGAAAGAATCTTGTCGAACTACTCGATAAAATCAAAAAACACTAACCAATCAGTTTTTCAGTACGTTGTAGTGCAGAATATGTTCTACTGCCTGTTTCATATGAGGGAATTTGTGAGGGTATTCTAGATGACGATCGAAAAAGTTGTATATCCAGTAAACCCTTCGATGAGTGCCTTTAAACTCTTTTTGCAGGTATTGTACAATATCCCAGTTATCATCAATAAAGATATCAAGATCCAGTTTTTCAATCATTTTCTTTTTAAAAATGTGCGGCTGTTCGTTTTCAGCATTATGTATGTAGCTGGTAAAGTGGGTATCTGCTTTTATTTTCTTCACCCAGTTGAGAAAATCATCTTTAAGACAGTCAAAACGGGCCGTAACTATGTGGGCCTCGAATTTCTTATCAGCGAGAGCTGCATATAGCTCTTTCATTCCCGGTGCTGGAATGAAGCTCGATTTATGAATAAGGTACCATAAAAACTGTTCGAGAGGTGTTTTTGGAACATAAAATCCGACCTTTGACTTATGGAGAATCATCTTTTTTGCTTTTGCGATGATAGGCCGGACATTGCGGACAGGATTGTACAGTATGACCCCGTCGAGATCAAAGCCGACTTTCAGTAGATTCTCTGACATAATCTTTCCATTGTATATTATTTACGGTAAAATTGGTAAGATCAGGAACCTATTTATCAAGTTTAATATCTTTTATGAAAGTACTTGTAACTGGAGGAGCAGGATTTTTAGGATTGCACGTAGCGCAGGGGTTTGCACGTCACAAAGATGTAAAAATAGTTTTACTCGATATAGCTCCCTATACAAAGGAAGAATATCCGAGGGGAGTGGAGTTTGTCGCGGGAGACGTACGCGATGCTACACTCGTGAACCGGCTTCTCAAAGGAGTTGATGTGGTAATTCACGGGGCTGCGGCACTTCCGTTGTGTAGTCCCGCCGAAATTCATGACACGAATGTAAACGGTACGGAGAATATGCTTTTTGCCGCTCATGCAAACAAAACTAAACGCTTTATTTATATTTCTTCTACAGCCGTCTATGGTGTACCAAAAAAACATCCAGTATATGAAGATGATCCAGTTGTGGGCGTAGGCCCTTATGGACACAGTAAAATTGAGGCTGAGAAGCTCTGTCAGAAATATCGCAGCCGCGGGTTAGTTGTCAGTATCATTCGCCCTAAAACATTTGTCGGGACCCATCGTTTAGGTGTTTTTGAAATCCTTTTTGATTGGATAAAAGATGGAAAGAAAATTCCAATGGTCGGTTCGGGAACCAATCGCTATCAACTTATGGATGTTGAAGATTTGGTTAATGCGCTCTATCTGTGCGCATCGGCCCCCGATGAGAAAAAAGTCAATGACACTTTCAATGTTGGAGCTGAAAAGTTTGACACGGTGCGGGAAGATCTGCAACAGGTTTTTGATTTTGCAAAGTCAGGTTCAAAAATTATGCCGGTACCTGCTACACCTGTCAAGTTAACGCTCTTTTTATTGGAAAAAATGCGCTTATCGCCCCTCTATCAATGGGTATATGATACTGCAGATAAGGATTCCTTCGTTTCCATCGATAAGATCAAAAAAAAGCTGGGCTGGGAGCCGAAATCATCCAATGGGGAGGCTCTTATTAAGGCATATAAATGGTATTTGGAAAATTACATTGATGTAAAATCACGTCCCGCTGGTACCACTCACACGGTAGGTTGGAAACAGGGAGCACTCGGGATTGTGAAGCGCTTTATGTAACAGTTAGAGAGTTCGAGTATTTTTGAAAATCATGATCTTCGGATGGTCATATACCGTGAATGATTCGTCTGCCCATTGGTCAGAAAATGAAGGTGAGGATCCTATAAATTGTCTCAGAAACGGCAATTCCGGATTTGAGGAAAATTCAGCCACTTTTACATAGCCCAGTCGCCCAGCTAATAGATCTCGATAATACTGAGCTGTATTGTGGTAGCATTTTTCAAATTTTTCGCAGTCTGCCAGTTTCTGTAGAGGTGTAATAAGGCGGTTAGAGGCAATGATGATGTAATTACTAGAGTTCAATTTCTCCTTCATTACTTCCCATTTGATGGAATTATCCGGCAGATCGTAGAGTGGCAATTCTATCATTTGATACTGATCGCTGTTCCAGAGAGGGAGCATGTCATCCCAATGCTCAAAAGCAATACGCGATCCGGTGGGAATTGTATTAAGTATCCAGGTGGTTGCGTCGATGCGAGTGTGAGAACGGGCATAGATTGTTTCAAAACACCCTGAATAAACGAGGGCCAAAAGAGGGAGTCCGACTACAAGTACGCGCAACTTTTTCCATTTTGCAATTTCTACTAATCCCCAACCAGCCAGGAAAGAAAGCGGTACATAAAGTGGAAGCATGTAGCGCATAAATTTAACTGCAGAATGTCCGATTATGAGAAAATAAAAGAGATAAACAGTAGCAATGAAAAAGGGAATTTCATGTTTATGCACAAAAGCTGGAAGGTGATGGCGATGTTGGACTGCCGATCTTAGAAGAAATACCATGCCTGTAAGTGCAAGGAGCGAAATAATGGGTCCTAGTCCAAACCAGAAGATATTCTTTATTTGGTATAGATAGGGGAGCGTATCAACATACTGGAGCGTATAGGGAAAGACATATGCGTCACTATTCATGCGTATTTGGGTGAGATTTGCCGTCATGTAGGTGATGGGCAGCAGGTACGCATAAGGTTGAAACAGAAAGTTAAATAAGCCCAAAAAGGGAATAAATACAACGCTTTGATATAAGAAAAAACTGATTGATTGGAATACATATTTTTGTTTCCAGTTGTTTTTTAAACCGAACACGATAAATGGGAAAGGGAAAAAAATAATGGCTGTAAATTTTGTAGCACAGGCGGCAGCGAGAGCGAGTGATATAGCTATAATTCCTTTGCCAGTAGGGCACTGAAAATATCGTACACAAGCATAAATTAAGAGAGTAATAAAACAGTTCAAAAATGTATCAACAATAAAGAAATGAGAGTTTTGAATGGGAAAAAAAGCTACTATATAGAAGTAGAAGGCCGCCACTGGCACCCATTTTTTGGTAGTGAGCTTTTTTGCTGTGGCATAGAGCAAAATTCCGGTGCAAAGATCAAAAAAAGTTGAGAGGGAGCGACCGATCGGTAGGAGTGTATCATAGTTAATGACCTGAGCTTTATCTATTATAGTTATAACCTGGGCCACTCCTCGTAGGATATACAGGGGAAGAGAACCGTAGTTAAAAAAGTCCGGATTCATTTTGTCAAAGAGCTGAATCTGGCTCGTAACCATGATCAACATCCGCTCGTCGGGGTGTAAATGGTGCAATTGATCCCATTCTATGCCGAAATTCCTAAGCCATAGTCCCAGGGCTAATAGAGGAAGTGTAAAAAGAAACATGAAGTACATCATAACTTTTTTACTACCGTTTTTCCATATCCAGTTCATATAATTTCAGTAATTACCTATTGTAGTGTCAATTATGCTCCCTGTATTACTTGATTTAAGATTCTTAAAGATTTATACATTCGGCATTTTTCTTGTACTTGCATTTTTCTGGGCTTGTTTTCTCGTGTGGAAACTGGTGAGGCTCACTTCTCATAAAGAGGAAGAAGTTTTTGATGCTATATTTGTCTCCATACCGATAGGTTTGATCGCGGGGCGTATTATGTATATCGCAACTCATTTTGATAAATTCGGGTTTGATATTTGGCGCTATATTCTTATTAACGGATATCCTGGCTTGGTATTGTATGGCTGTGTAATTGGATTTTTTTTAGGAATCCGTGCATTTTTTGCTATTAATAAGGTTAAGTTTAGTGATGTAATCGATTATCTTGTGCCACCTGCGCTATTAGCCCTTGCTATCGGAAAGCTTGGCAGTTTTTTTGCGGGAGTAGAGTTGGGGACGAAAACAACGTTTCCAATCGCTATAAAATACGCGAATGCAGACGGTTTACGCCATCTCACAGCACTTTACGAAGGATTATTATTTTTTCTCGGTGCTTTTGTGGCATATAAAATTTTATTTGCCATCAGACGGGAGAAGTATAGAAAAGGGTTTCTATTTTCCTGTTTCTTTTGGTACTTTGCGCTTGTTACAGCAAGCTTCGATTCATTGAAAGTATCTCACATCAATTTAGGTCCAGTTTCATTAAACAGCATACTGTCATGGGCTATCCTCTTGACATTGAGTATCTATTTAGGTTATTATTTTAGGTGCTCAATTTTTAGCCGATTGTCCGGCATTACAAATTTAATCATCACACATGGATTTATTAACACTTTCCGCCGATTTCATCGCACAGCAGAAAAAAAGACTTGAGGAAGAAAAACAGAAGATACTAAAACAGATAGCTGAGTTTGTTAAATCTGATCCTTTTTCCGACCCTGATCACGCTTCTGATAACGCCGCGGTCGATACCGATGTTCGTGAACAGAACGATCATCAGGTAATTGAAGCACAAATTAATGACCTTCAGCGTCGAGCTAATGATATAGATGTCGTCTTGGCAAAAATAGCGAAAGGCAGATATGGATATTGTGAGCGCTGTGGACAAGCTATTCCGCTTCCACGTTTGAAGCTTATTCCCGAAGCTCGTTTCTGTGTCAAATGTGAGTCTGATACCAAAAAGTAAGAAAAGCAGGTATATTGTTATCATATGAACGATTTACCTCCTTCGCTGTTTCTTAATTTTTTTCTCTATCTTATTGTCCCCTTTTTGGGAGGGTATTTTTTTAAAAAACTAGTGAATATGGCCAATATTTCATTCATATTCACTAAATATTGACAAAAAAGCGTGAATGAGATGGAAATTTGGAAAATCGGAGAGGGGTTTGTGTATGAAAGT
>JAAXWV010000250.1:0-213 GCA_013334845.1 Candidatus Roizmanbacteria bacterium
CTCCTGAACGATCGACTTTTGTCGGATCTTTTCCCGAAAATGCGCCTCCACCCACACGGGCCATGCCCCCATAGGAATCGACCACAATCTTCCGCCCTGTGAGCCCTGTATCAGCTGCCGGGCCGGAAAAATGCCAGACGCCGGTACCGTTTATCGTAATTTGAGTCTCTCGATGAGAAAGTTGATAGCTGACCAAGAGTGGTTCAATAACCA
>JAAXWV010000250.1:223-1134 GCA_013334845.1 Candidatus Roizmanbacteria bacterium
CTTGCGATACTATTTCAAGGTGGGGAACTGCAAGCACGATGCGGGAAGCAGCGATAGGTACATCTTTTTGGTACTTGATTGTTACCTGAGATTTTCCATCGGGACGCAGATAGGGGAGTATGTTATTCTCACGAAGTGAATCGATTTTTTCAACGAGTCGGTGAGCGAGGACGATGGGAAGTGGCATAAACTCCGGTGTCTCCCGACAGGCATAGCCAAACATCATCCCCTGATCGCCCGCGCCATCAACGTCAACGCCTTGGGCAATTTCTACCGATTGGGTATGAATCTTAGTTACAATAGGAGAGTTATGAGTAAATTTAAGGTATGGATCAGAATAACCAAGTTTCTTAACCACGTTTCGAGCAATCTGTTCATAATCTACATTTCCATTCAGGCGGGTTTCCCCAAGAAGCGCAATATAATCTTCTGTGACGGTTGTTTCTACTGCGACACGGGCAGTGGGATCCTGTCTAAGAGCCTCATCAAGAATCGCATCACTAATCTGATCGCATATTTTATCAGGGTGGCCAGAAGCTACGGACTCAGAGGTAAAAAGAGAGAAAGTCATATTTCCTATTGTAAATTGATAATAGGCATATCGTTTTGGGCACCGTGGCCTCGTTCAACAAGACTCGGTTGTCGGACAAGTATCGCGCTCAGGCGATTTGTCACTCTGGATACGTTGAGAGGTATGATAGCAAGTAACTCAACCAGATGTCAAGTGAAAGGTGTATACTTACAAAAAAGATTATTAATTCATTTATCTTATGACAGGTGACGTACTCTCAATTTTAAAGAGTGTTGGAGCCGTTATTACTGACAGTCATTTCGTATTGACTTCGGGAAGACATTCGCCAGCCTATATTAATAAGGATGCATTATATCCTCATACTGAAGCGTCTTCTCAG
>JAAXWV010000250.1:1144-2726 GCA_013334845.1 Candidatus Roizmanbacteria bacterium
GGTGGGTAAATTGTTTGCGGAAGCATTTAACGATCTCGATATTGATGTGGTCGCAGCTCCCGCTTTAGGTGGAATAATTCTTTCTCAATGGACTGCACATCATTTAACACAGTTGAAAGGGAAAGAAATACTGGGAGTCTACACAGAGAAGGGTCCGGACAAAACCATGCTCTTCACGCGAGGGTATGATCAACTAGTAGCCGGAAAAAAAGTTCTCGTAATTGAAGATTTGACAAGTACGGGCGGATCTGTGAAGAAAGTTGTTGAAGCAGTGCGTACTGTTGGAGGAGAAGTGGTTGCAGTTGGCGTCATGGTTAACCGCGACACGAAACTTGTCACAAAAGAGAGTATTGGCGTGTCTGACTTCCGGGCGCTTGGGGTGATGGAGATTGTTTCTTATGAAGAGGCGGAGTGTGAGCTATGTAAGAATGGCGTGCCGATCAACATCACTGCCGGGCACGGGAAAAAATATTTGGAGGCAAGGAGCTAAAAACCCATGATATTTCAAGAAAAAATTGCTGGGGTAATGGAGAGTCATGATTCGTTTGTTTGTGTGGGGCTGGACTCCGATTATACCAAACTCCCGGAAGCAGTAAAGACGAAACAATATGCCCAGTACGCCTTCAATCAGGCTATTATCGACGCAACCCATGATCTCGTTTGCGCTTATAAACCGAACACCGCTTTCTATGAAGCTCGGGGAGTGAAGGGTATACAGGAACTGAAGTGGACATGTGAATATATTCATGAACACTATCCGGAAGTTCCGATCATTTTGGATGCCAAGCGGGCCGATATCGGCAATACCAATAACGGTTACGTATCCTTCGCCTACGACTATCTTGAAGTTGATGCAGTGACGGTACATCCTTATCTGGGAAAAGAAGCTATACAGCCGTTTCTTGATCGTAAAGATAAGGGAACGATTATTCTGTGTCGTACTTCAAACCCGGGAGCAGGCGAATTACAGGATATAAAAGTTGAGGGGAAACCTTTCTATCTTCATCTCGCAGAGAAAATCAGTAAAAAATGGAACGAAAATGAGAATTGTTTACTCGTAGTAGGAGCCACTTATCCGGAGGAGATGAAACAGATAAGGGAAGTTACAGGCGATATGACTTTCTTGGTACCTGGAATTGGCGCTCAAGGGGGAGATATTAAAGCAACTCTCGAAGCTGGCCTGAATTCAAATAAGGAAGGGTTGATTGTGAGCTCTTCACGAGGAGTCATTTTTGCATCAAATGGAGAAGATTTTGCCGAAAATGAACGTGAAGAGACACTCAAATTACGCAATCAAATAAACCAATATCGTTAAACTGAGACAATTTTTTCCCACGGGAACATGTCGCGGCCGAAATGGCCATAGGCGGCGGATGGCTGGTAAATTGGTTTTGCGAGGCCGAGTTCTTTAATGATTCCCTTCACAGATGTATCGATAAGGCTATTTGCAAAATCCTGAAGCTCCTTTTGACTAACTGTTGCTGTGCCAAAGGTCTCAATATCCTGCATGAGGGGTTTTGTCTGACCGATCACATAGGCGAGCCGTACCTCGCATCGTTTGGCTAATCCGTGGGCGACGATA
>JAAXWV010000251.1 GCA_013334845.1 Candidatus Roizmanbacteria bacterium
GAAAAACATACCGGTCTAGTTCCGGTTTACTATCGTCGATGAGGTGAAAATTGGTAACGTGATTTTCCTGGTATATTTGAGCGAGGAGTGCAAAACGTTTTTTCTCTTGTTCTGCTTTAAAGAGAAGTTGTATTCGAAACGGAGGCGGGAAAATATTGGTAATACCATCGTCATAGTTATGTTTGTATTCATTCGGGTGAAGTTCTGTTAGTTTATCTTTATCGATGGATTCGATATCAGCTATTGTTTCGGCATGCCAGATACGGCGATCTGCCCGGAGCCTCTTCTGATAATCCCGATCCGGTTGGTAACCGCCGCCCTCCTGCTTCACAAGAATACTGGTGCCTGTCGAACCGGCGATCACATCGGCGTCTAATAAGCCTGCTGGTTCAAATTCCGCCGGATCAATATAATAGTGTTTATGTTGAACATCGTGGGCGAGGTGGGGCGGTGGACGATAAAAACGAAACAGTCGCCGAGATATGGTGTATTCATTCTGACTCATAATCATCTCTTCGGTACGAGAGGTGACAAAACATACACAGTACCCCATTTTTTCCAGCAGAAACCGTACGGCGTTGGTGTCTTCCCGTAAGCCAATCATAGTGGAATCTATATCGAGAAAAGCTATCTTTGGGGCTCTGCCGCTTTCTATACCATTCTTAACTTTTTGTACTATCGTGCTGTTGACATAAGCACTGGATGTTATCATGAAGAAGGAATCTACTTTATATTATACCATGTTTCCACCACTTCTGGAATGGGAGAGATTGTCACAAAGCCATCCGTGAGTAAATTACGGGGAAAAGGTCAAGAAGAATTTGCACTTCTTCAGGGGTGAAATCTTGCAGTACATACGCCTCACCTGGCAGCCGGCGTTCCGGTGGGCGATTATCAACTCCTATGCGAATCCGGGTATAGTTTGGGGAGCCAAGATACTGATCAAGCGAGTCAAGGCCGTTGTGCATTTTGGGTCCGGTACCAATCTGTATCTTAAATTTTCCCAGTGGGATGTCGAGATCGTCATGCGCAACTATCAGTTCGCTTAGAGGAATTTTGTAAAAGTCTGAGAGCTTTCGAACAGGCGGCCCGGAAAGATTCATGTATTTCTGCGGTTTGGCTACAATCAGCTTTTGCCTGTTTTTTATCTCACAGTACTCACAATCGAATCCCGATTTGAATGGGGGTGAATTAACCTGCTGGTTCACCACATAATCGGCAAACATAAAACCGGCATTGTGACGATTGCCTTCATATTTTTTTCCGGGATTGCCGAGTCCGACAAGAAGCATAAATAGATTTGGAAATACGTAAAATTACTTTTAATAGGTGACTTCTAACTCGTTTGTTTGTGTGTGATGACCTTCTTTATCACTAATTATCACCACATACGTATATTTGCTGTGCAAGTTGAGTTCGGTGGTAGTGAGATGGTGAAGACTGACTGGCTGCTGTGAAACAGGAAGAGTGATTTTCTGCCCTGTAGCCGTATCAGTAAATCGCACCTGTGATTCGACAGGCACAGTAGTCTTAAAGGTAAGAAATAGATACCGGCCCGACGCCACGAATCTCACTTGGGAAATTTGTTCACTCGCTCGGGTGCTTGTGGAATTTCTACTTGTATAACGTAACATGTATCCAAATGCGCCGAGTGACACAACCGCAAAAAAACTGAGCACCAAAATTGCTCGAATTGATGGTAATGGGGTATGCCATAGTTTGAAAAAGGAGATCTTTACATCCTGGGCGTCTTTAAATACTACTAGATCATCCGGGTAAGCAAATACTCCCCGACAGGTTGGACAGGTAAGGAGAGTGGCATCGGTAGGGATTGCCTCGCTGTTTACAATAGGGGTAAGTACCGAACTATCTTTCGGGCAGTGCTTTTCTATCCCCATAACAACGATGTTCTTTTTCATTTTGGCAAGTTTTTTTGCAGAGCCGAGAGAAAGGCGATTAATACTGTTTTCTTCAAAAAAACTGGAGCCACAGTTTGGGCAGTGGAGAACAACCTGTTTATCGAGCTCAAGGGTTTCAAATTGCTGTTCACAGTTCGGACAGAACATAGTTTTTCCAGTATACACTATCGGGAGCGTGAGCAGTAGACTTCTCGCGTGAAATAGTGTACATTTTTAACATGGACCCGCAGACGAAGCCATCCGTATCGACCCCCCAGGCAGACGCTTTCCGGCACTTTATCGAAAATGAGGTACTGAGTATCATAAAAGATTTAGCAGAAAAAGGGGAGACGACACAGGAGCGGATTCAGGCATTGGCCAAGCGAACGCTTGAACTTATCCGCCCGGAGATGAAGTTGGAAGAGCTATATACGAATGCGGTCAAACTAGACGATGATTACTCTGAGCTAGGGCCGATCGTGATCAAAATAATGAAAGAATATGAGGAAAAGTATTCAAAAAAAGCACTCGATGAGGTATCCCGGCTGATCAAGACGGGTAACTATCAGGGTGCGCAGGATATGGTTAAAAAAGTTCTCCAGTTCAAGATGGCGAACTGAATACCTATATGTCAGAGATAAAAAATAGTCCAGGTGCTGCTGCAATGAAAGGTGGTAGTGATAACGGGAGTTCCATGATGTTTAATGCTCGTCCATCGGAAAATCATCAATCTGTGCAGAGCACAATTAGAAAAGATCAAGCTCCGGCTGTTTCCAATGGCCTTGCATCAACTCCTGATGATGGGAACCTTAATGCGAAAACATCCA
>JAAXWV010000252.1 GCA_013334845.1 Candidatus Roizmanbacteria bacterium
CCGGTCTCGATTTCGTGGATGTCACCCGAAGACACCGACATGGTGCAAATTCCAAAGACACTGCTTATTCGGCTCACGGATGCGCTCGCCTACGCCGCGTAAACGGCGCAGATGGATAAAGTCGAGTTAAGCGGACAGTTTTAATTATCCCACCAGTTACGTGACGCGTGACGGAGCCACATATTATGCACCATAAAGAGATACTTAAATAAAGATCTATATTCCTGATTATATCTCCATTTGGTTTCATCGCAAATAGCATTACAGAAAAGGAAGAGCTTTATGTCTCAGCCGCAGCCCCCACAAAGGGATCCCAGAGATTTTTTCGAACTTCTCCTGAAAATGGGATGGAAGTATTTTATATTCGGTGTTGTCATATTTTTACCCACTTTTGCTTTCTTGTTACAGTTCTTATTTCCAGTGGTTGTATCATTCATGCCTAGCGCAGGATACAGCACGCAATTTGGGTGGACGAAAGTAATTGCAATGTTTCTTAGCACCATTCCCGCTTGTCTTATACCTATAGCAGTTCTAGACAGGTCGTGAAGATTCGGGCTGGCTCTTTGGGAATTCCTGTAGTTGCCACTACGTAAATAATATACGTGTTGAAGACAAATACCGCACCCCAATGGGAAAATACCGCCGATAACGTAAATAGTATACACATCGAGAAGAAATACTGTACACCAACAACAAACTATCGCTGCCTACGTAAAGCATATGTCCGAGTCGTATCGGTAGCGTGTCAGTTATTTTTTTACACTTGACCATCAATTATTGCATTGGGAACGTATATTCGTCTCGTTCTTGTCAACCCGCCGCCCAACACGGCTCGCAACTGACGCCGCTGGCGCGCCCCGGAACCTGGTGCGTTTTTCATGCGTGTCGCGTGCCGTCGCGTCGTGCCATCTATCGCAGCTGCCAGCGGCGCCGTTGAAGCTTGTCGTTGGGCGGCACCTCAACCCATAACGCCCATGCCGAGCAGTAAGAAGCAAACGTTTGTGTGAAGTTACACATACCTTGCAATTTAGCTGTTTCTCGAGTATATTTCTACGGGGGGGCCTGTGGAGGAGATGTACCATTCCAGGTATATCCCGCGAGTTCGACTCTCGCTCCCCTTGCCAAGATCTTAAGCCAGTTATATCAACAGGAGGTAATTACGACTTGAATAGCACAACACCTCAATTGGAAATCCGATGGAAAGTCATAGCTGTCTTGCCGAATGAGCCACCAGTTTTTCGTGATAGCCTTGTGTTTAACAAGAGTTATAAAACTGGACTTTTCAGCCAGTTTGATATAAATCCCAGCCTTAGTTATGTTCCTACTATCCTTACGCCGACGATAACATATCATCAGTCTCTTCGTAATCACCTAAAGACAAAGGGTTTAAATATTCAAGACAAGAATTATCCTTACAAAGTCACCATTGAAGACGTAGGAGAAGTCGCTCTTAGCCTTCAAATTAGATTATACCCGCCTCGCATTGCGTCAGTGACTGTTACAATTAAGGGAATAACTAACCCGGACTTAATAGAAAACCCGGAGAAATTAATTGAAATCCAGCGACTTGATAAATGGACATCTGTAAATGAGATCGTTCACTGGACTCTGGATGTTATAGATACCTTTAATCATAAGAAACGAGGTAATGTAACTTCGATGCGCTCAAGACCCATAATGCACTTCAAGAACATGTGCGATGAAAATAGTTTTAAATCCCATCTAAGTGAGAATACACAAAAGTTCATTGGAGTGCTAATTAGAAATAAAGCATATAGTCACATGAATCCTGAATTGACAAGAAAAATCACTGAAAAGAACCAAGAGTTAAATCTAAAAGATCAGAATGAGTTAATGCTTATTGACAAGCAGGGGCTTTTGTATGTGACACCAATAATCAATGACGCCATGGATAAAAAGTACAGCAAGATGAAATACACACGAACAAGTGAGTTATATGAACTGGCCATGGTCTTTCGTGCTTTACTGGATAGTTACAGTGAATTACGGCTTTACAATGAAGATTTTACTGATTTCCTGTTACATAAAATACAACCCTGGATCAACGAATCAAACATGGTATTTACCGAAAGCGTATCTAATAAACATATTTGGAACTTATTAATTAATGAATTTGAACTAACATCACGTCTTAGGCTTGTAACAAGACAATCAGAAGTTATTTCGTCAATCACTGAGAAGTCGAGATACTTTAGTCAATTCACACGAGATTGGTGGGCACAAGCAGACTTTTCTTATACTTTGTCAAGTACTATAGAAGAAGGGCGTGGACTCAATATTGATTTTATCAGCAATAAAGAATTAAGGCGATTAGTTCTTGAGGATTATCAAGAGGCAAAGCGTTCACTTTATGGGCAAAATTACAAATCGACAATATTACTTTGTGGTTCTATCGCAGAGACAATATTAACCGATGTTGTCGATCAAGCTGCAATCCCAGGTATTACTACTGGTTCTTTATTAAAAGACTTTAACCTGGGAAAATTAATAGATGCAGCGAAGGCTAACAGTATCTTAAAGGATGAGATCTTGATTACCCTCCTTAATCCTCTTAGGGAATACCGAAACATGATTCATCCTGGAGTTTCTCTGCGGAAAAGCCTGTCAGCGGACAAAAGCAAAGCAAACATTGCTCTTGAGATTGTCAATCTATTAGTAAAAGAATTAAGAGCGAATTCAAAAACACGCA
>JAAXWV010000039.1 GCA_013334845.1 Candidatus Roizmanbacteria bacterium
CTTTGAAGGCACAGACGTTTCAATACATCTGATTGTGCCCCCAAAGGAGTCCACAACCCGGGCAGTATTATCAGTACAGCCATTGCAGACGACGATGACTTCTAATTCACCAGCAATGGCGCCAGGAACAAGTTCCTTTAGCGTATCGACAATCACCCTTTCTTCGTTGAAGGCGGGAATAATGATTGAAATCATAACCGCTTAAGGTAAGGTTTCATAAACGAATACACAACTTCTCCAAATTGGGTTAATAGAGATTTGATCCCGGCGGGATTCACCTGATACGGACCAGGTAGTGTCTTTTCTTGACCACCCATTCGTTTTTTGAAATTATACACTCCCGGATTTTCATCAGGGTCTATGCCGCCCAAATCATACCAGCGACATACTGCTGCCTTGCCCAACTGGATAGCTTTCCATTGCAGTAGATAAGCCGCGTTCATTTCCCGCCCTATATTATTGGCTGCTCCAAGAAGGTACACACAGGTGTCCCCGAGGATGCTGGCCACATGACCGGCAATCGGCTTTCCTTCGTATTCTGCCAGCAGAATAAAAAAATTATCCCCTGAAGCAGCGCCTTTCTGGACATCAGCATAGAAATTGACATCAAGATCAACCGAAAAATTCTTTTCTGCTATGAGTTCATTGAAAAGAGGAATAAATTCCTGAAACATTGAATAGTCCTTGCCTATGCGCACTATTAATCCGTTTTTTTCGCATTTATTCAGACAATTGCGCCATTTTTGGTGAAACCCCTTACGGATGGCGCCCTCATCTTGGGAGAGATCCAAAAGAATGGTTTTTTTCTTGTTGGGCATCTGAGCAAACCCCATTTGGACCAGAACATTCTCTAGATCATTTTTTTCGAAATCACCTATCAGGGGCGGAGCGATCCTGAGAGTGAGCTTTCTCCGTACAACATATTCCTTGACGAGGTTTTTAACCACGGCAGGGAACATATCCTGTTCTTGTAAACCGTTATGCCAGACCAAGGGGCCACCGTTGATATATGCTATGCCGCCACCGATCATGGGAATTTTTCGAATTCTCACGTCTGCCAGAGCGACTGTCTTTCGCTCTGGAGATTCGATGGCGATATGCTCGCTCAACGCACCTACCCTAACCGCACAGGCGGTGCCAAAATCCCAAGCCTGGCGATAGTTATAATCTGAGAACTCAGGCGCCAGACGCATCCAGGTGTCGCGATCCACCTGCCGTATCGTACATTGATCGACCATGGTAAATGATCAGCTCCGCAGGGTACGGAGAAAGGCTCGCCAAGGGGCAAGCCAGGCATAGGCACCATTGATCGTGAGGAAAAATTCAACAGGCCAATCGTCTGGAGAGACAGAGAACCTTCCGAGTAGAGGAGTACCCGATCTACTCTCAACAACGTAGGCCTCGGGTTCGAGTGTGTAGATTTTTTGATATCCTTCTTCGAGAGCTATCTGGATGACAACTTCGTTATAATCTCCATACGGCAAGGCGAGTTCTGTAATTTTTTCACCAACAATTCCGCTGATAATATCGCGGGAGGTTCGGAGTTGTGCATGTATTTCCTCCTCCTGCAGTAACGATAGTCGTGGGTGATCAACGGTGTGTGATCCGAAAGACACCAATGGATTTCCCAGCAAAGCGGAAATTTGCACAACAGATAGTATCATCTCCGTGCTGTCGGAGTGTTCCAATCCCTGCAGCCAAGGGGGAAAGGTACCCAAACTCCCCGTTGGAATAAAGATCGCGATGGGGATCTGCAGTTCTGTAATAACCGGGATAACGTTTGGAAGCAGGTTAGCAAAGGCATCGTCAAAAGTTAAGCAAACATGCGAGGTCTCAGTATCCAGTTCGCCCACGGAGGCAAGATTTTTTGAGGCAACCGCCCGGTTTTTTATCAAGTTCAGTTGTTTTGCAAATTTAAATTTCTGTGAGTTTTTGACCCCATGGTAACATAAAACAATTTTTCCGCGGTTAGTGTTACCTTTCATTTTACTTGCGGCAAAGAACAACATCGCCACAACAAGGTAGGCAATTCGCACGAATATTCCTCTTTTTCCGTATGTCATTTGCAAGTCTTTCAAAATTGTCCGTTACCAACAGATAGAATCGCAGAACAAATATATTCCACATCTCTTGGAGAAAGCTGCTGATGTATTGGGATCGTTAGAACCTGATCTTTGAGGTACCTTGCCTCAGGGAATTCAGACCAGTCAAAGGCCCGGTGGTATCCGGCCCACCACTGCGTCGCCGCAATTCCTCTTTCGTTTAGTCCATAGCAAGCTGCCTCTCGGTCTTCTACGATAACCGGTAGCCACAAAGGGCATACCCCTTCAGGCAGGTGATAGAAAAGTGGTTGGAAAATCTTAGTGTTGCAAGCGGCCTCGAAAAGTTGGGCATAATGTGCCCTCCGCCGCTGAACGATATCTGTTGGGCATGAATGGTTCAAAATATATCGCGTAATCCACGAGGCAGATTTCTTCTCAATGGTTTTGTCAAAGTAGTAAGATTGGGGGATTTCCGGAAATCCAGCCGATGTGGTAGTGGCACCGTTGTCCCGAGCCCTACTCCGGATAAACCGTTGAGGCAGATGCTTGTATAAGCCCACCTTGTCGCTGAATCGAAGAACTGTGCGTTTAATTAAAGGGAGCATTTCCTTCAAAATCACGTTGGCATGGGGCGTCTCAATCAACTGAACTGTGGGAGGAGCACTGCTCGCTAGGGTCAAGGCACCGCCATCCGGCACCGGCAGTGTTTTTGGAAAGCTGTAAATGGCA
This sequence comes from Candidatus Roizmanbacteria bacterium, assembly GCA_013334845.1. GTDB lineage: Bacteria > Patescibacteriota > Microgenomatia > UBA1406 > GWC2-37-13 > JAAXWV01. The sequence continues at coordinate 2,772 of JAAXWV010000039.1, forward strand.
GCATCACCTAAAATACCGATTAGTGAGTCCAAAGGGTTGCTGAATATAGATAAGGCACAATCTTCCAGCAGGTAAAGATTGTTTTCTTTGCAATAATTGGACAAATACCGAATATCATGTGGCCAGCCAAAGTAATGGGTAACGTAAATCATTCGGCTTTTTGCTGTCACCCGACTCTGCAAGTCCTCAAGGTCAAGTTGAGCCTGCTGATCTACACGGTAAAAAATAACCTTAAGTCCATGGTAAACAAAAGGATCAATCTCTGTGCCACAATTGTATGAGGGCATGAGAATTTCATCCCCGGACTGCAGATTCCAATGGTGACATAACAATCCCAAACCACTCCGGCCCTTGTGCGTATACACAACTTGGCGGCCGTGAAAAGTTTCTTTCTCCGTGAAATCAGCGGTACAATTGAAAATATCGCTGTACGTGATTCCAGGGTGGCCAGCATAACATCTGTTGGTATTGTTCTTGGTCAAAACACCACCCGGATCTTCTGTTGCAGATGTTTCACTCTCTTGATCGAAAAGCAGATCGCTCTCACTAATGGGAAGAATCATTTTTTCCGAAATCATAACCGAGTCCGAATCCATAATTTCCATAAGGGCTTGCGCTTGAAGGGTAACTTGGGGGCCAAGCGATTAAACCAGACACGATAGTAAAAAAAATGTAATACACTTGATAATTTTAGAAAGAGAAAGGCTCGCCATCGGCAGCTTCGTTGTGTTCTCGTCAGTAAAAAAGTGTATAAAGGGTATTCTGTACCGCCCAGCTTGATCTTGTAATCATAATGACCGGGCCCAGCTTCAATCTCCTTCACACCTTCGATGATGGCCATTTCAATTTCTTTTATTAAACCAATTCTACCCAAAGCATACTTATCCCAATCAGGACCAACAACCCGTGCCGGGAGCCGCCAATACCAGCGTTTTCCAAACGCGTAACAAAGTTGATAAGAAACAACCTTCCCTTCTACTAACAACCGGAGCAGTCGTAATCGTCCTTTTCGAACCTGCCCGTTTACTAGCCTAGAATGAAACTCAACACCCTTTGGCCAGTCATTAAAATGGCCAAGTTTACCTTCGGTTTCCCATTGCTCGGTATGCATCTGGACGAATTTTTCAAATTCAGCACTTGCGATAGCTTCATCTTGTATCACATCCTGGGTCATCTCGAAGGATTTGCCTATTAAGTTCAGGTCTCTACGCAGATTGCCCCGTTGTCGTTTGTTCAGTGCTTGGATAAATCCGTCGAATGTATCAGGTAAAAGAAAGGTTGTGTAAGGAGAATAAACGCTATCTTTGAGCACAATTGCTTCAGATTGCCCATAAATGGCTTCCCTCAATTGTTGCAATTCTTTGTATTGTCCTCCTGTTGGACCTATCCAAAGTGCATCACATCGTTCTTTATTCAATAAAGAGTCAATGACATCTTCAAAAATAAGTTTAGCAAATTCACCTTCAACCGGTGGATTTATCATGACTATAGTAAAATCAGAGCCTACTATTTTGGCAATTTTTGACCAAACGGGTCCGAGCCATTGCTTTTCAAAGAAGACCGGAAGCAGGCCAACGATTGCATCGCCACTTCTGTAAATGTATATGAGGAGTTTCCTACCTGACCCGTAACAGTCCCACCATGTACGGCACCAAGTATAACTAAGATAGATATCGCCTTCGACTGCTTCGACAAACGTATCCCATTCCTGTTCAAATTCTGCGACTTCTTCAAACGAGAAATAAATTGAACAGGTTACTACCTTTTGTGCTTCGGATTCAAAAAAATTAACACCTATTCGATACGCATTCCCTGAATACCTCATTTCGACTCACGCCAACAAATATTGGACCTAACTGTAGACAATGATTGGCCATTTTTTTTGAAATCATGAAATAATTCGACGGTTATTTTCTGGGACAATTTAATAATGTTCATTTTCGTTTCGTATGTATCCACAAATTGCTTAGCAAATCGTTGAATATATCCCAGGCCATAAAAATAAAAACCTATACTTCAGGAACAATATGTAGCCAGAATGCCTAATAATATGTTTTTGATCAGAAATAAAAGAGAACCTTTTGCAGGCATTATTATCGGCTAGTTACATAGTACTTTGTTTTCCGGAAGCCTTTTTCACAGATTTTTAAAAATTTTGAAGAAAAATTCAGGGGTCCAGTTTCGTATTGACCGGGATATAAAACGTGAATACCGTTTGTGCGTTTCTTAAACCGTGCCAGATCAGGATTAATATCATCATATCCACCTAAATCATACCACCGCACCCCAAGTTCTTTTGCCTTTTGTATATGCAGCCACTGCAGGAGGTAGCCTGGACGACTGTCATTTCTTAATTCTGGTGTAGTTGCTCCAAGAAAATACAGCATCGTATCACCCAAAACGGTGCAAACGGTGGCACCAATATCTACTTGACCGTTGTGAAGAATTGTCACAATAAATTTCTCTTGTGGGGCTAACTTCTCTTGCAATTCTCGAATAATTGGTAGCCGAACACCGGTAGGAAATTTCTTTTTTTCCCACATCGCCTTGTAGATAGCATAAAATCTGTCAAAATATTCTATATTATTACCGCATTCATATTCCAGGCCGGATCGCTCAGCTACATTTAACTGATTCCTCCATTTCTGGTGAAACTCTGATCTAATAGTATCGATGGACTTTTGAAGATCAATAAGAACAGTGTGATAGGGCCTGGTCTCTTGATTCTTACAATAACCGTGTTGCATCAAAAGCTCGTGCAGTTCCAAATCCGTATTTTGCGATACCGTGCTGCGAGGTCTTACTCTTATTTGCAATTTCCTTTTTTCGCAATATTCTCTGCGGATTTCATCCAGCAACACTCCAAGTCCCAATCGGTCCATCTTGCCATTGCTAGAACACCAAAGTGGACCCCAATCTATCTCGGCAACTCCTATCGAAAGAACGGGGACCAATTTTATCCGCAGCTGTGCTGCCGCCACAACCTGAGATTCTTTAAAAATAGCTATCCTACTGCATGATCTGAGTATCCCTGCACTGTGCAGTTCACCATACAAACCAGTCTGGTAGATACTCATCCCTGTGAAACCTGAACATAATCGATTCCATTCTTCAGAATCTGATTGATCAATTACTGTTTCGTACATCAATTGCACCTTTAAATTTATTTCCATACAGGGGCAAAAAAACCTGCGAAATGAAAACCTATGACCTTCATGCGTTTATCCCATACTCTTAGTGGTTTACGATGGGCTATTAGCTGGTAGGCATCTTCGATAACCCAAAATGGAATCCTCAATAATACCCCGAGGGTCATAATAAGATTGGCTAGCCATGCATACATGAGCCCTCTTGTTTTATGCATAAATAACAATACCCCTTTTCGCTTATTTATTCTGGTCACGTCTTCGACCTGGAATGAACTAGCGCCATAAAGATGTACTATTTTGGCGCCAGGAAAATAGCGGATTAACCATCCTGCCTGAAGGATTCTGAAGCACCACTCAGCCTCTTCGCCATACATAAAAAAATCCTCGTCAAACATCCCGACTTTGTCAATAACATCTTGCCGCACAAAGAAAAAACAGCCGGCAACTATGTCGACATTATGTTCTTGCTCCAAATCCAGATTTAAATACCTGTCGGGATGCAAAAGAGGAATTTGAAAAGGCTTTGCTTCTCTAAAAAATAGCAGTGAGCTTAATGCAAGCAATGAAAGGTTAGCAAATCTGAGGCAGGTATTTTGTCTCCTGCCGTCAGGCCAAACGGCCTGACACCCAATCACCCCTACTTCCGGATTTTTATCTGCGTAGTGTAACGTTTTCTGAATGGCGCCATCAAGAACGAGTGTGTCCGAATTAAGCAGCAAAACAAAGCGTCCCCTGGCTATGCGCATTCCTTGATTGTTTGCTACTCCAAATCCACAGTTTTCTGAGTTTGTAATCAGAGTAACCAATGGGAATTCGTGTTTTACCATCTCCGCGGAACCGTCGGAAGAAGCATTATCAACCACAATTAATTCATAGGTGAGGGCCTGGGTCTGGGCATACACCGACAGCAGACAGTCCCGCAGGATGTCCCGAGTATTCCAATTGACGATGATGATAGAAACGTCTGTCATGACATATTCTTTAAATTCTAACTGGTTTTTGCTCCTGAGGGCTATACAGGCTTGTAATATTTTTAAGCTTGCGGGTGTTTTCTATGTCCATCTAATACTAGATTGTCAAAAGTACCTTGGCGTGTATTTACTTGATATTTTTTATTAATCTTGCAGGATTGCCCGCCACGACGGAGTTAGCTTCTACATTTTTAGTCACCACGCTGTTGGCACCAATCATACAACTGTCACCAATAGTTACACCTTTAAGGATTACAACATTCTGACCAACCCAACAATTATTGCCAATAATTACTGGTTTTGATATCAATTGGTCATTTTCAGTTACTGAGATTCCTGTTGGCGTAACAATATGATCGGAATCAGTAATAAGCACATTGGATGCAATTAAAACATTATCACCTATTTTGACAGATTCACCAGCATTACACTGAAAACGAAACAATATGGTACAATTGTTTCCAATAAAGATTTTTGGAGACAACCCGGAAAAAGGGAGCAAATCTTCTAAAATAAAATCTTCACAAATTGTAACTCTGTCTCCTATCCAAACCGACCCTGGCTTTGACATTAAAAGTTTCTTACCCAAAATAGATCTCGCGCCGAGATGATGTAATCTCCAACCCCATAATAATTTTGTTTTGAATATTTTAACTATGCGACTAATTTTCTTTACTGACATGAAATCATAAAGTCGAATCATATCCTGTGCATCGAACCGCGGTGCGGAGATCTCCCTCTTAATTTATCGATGGAATCAAGCACGAAGCCCAAACCTAATAATTGAATTAATTCACGCAAATGTAATTTTATTTGCAATGCTTTCGGATAGGGGTAAACGATTTTATTATCGCTACGTGATTGATAGTATCCATGAAAGCGCTCGCGTTGACCAAGGTCAGACTCCAAATGTTCAAAAGCCACTGCATTTTCAATATAATAAATTGGCACACCACGTTGGTTGCATAATATAGTCAATTGATCGTCATCTGAGCCACTGTTGCCATGCCCCAAATCATTTTTCAAAGGAAGGAATTCATTTAATATCTGCGTGCGAACGACTCGACATCCGCCACCGGTAACGTTAACCCTACGGAATGTATAATAGCTATCTGTACCTTTACAATATTTCACATGATAGTTTATAGGTCTAGGCCCACCACACCATGTAATCAAACCAATTGGAAATGGAGCGATTATTGCGTTTGGTTCAATCGCAATAATCGCTCCAATGTGCCTGAAAAAATTGTCAGATATTAGCAGAATATCGTCGTCAATCTTAAAAACGTAATCGGTTTTTATTTCCCTGATGGCTCTATTCATTCCTTCGGAAATCCCAACGTTTACCTCCCACTCATGAATTATTGGAATGTAATTATCTGGGCGATTCTTGTTGACAAGAGCTTTAGTTTCATCGGCAATAGATGTGCCTTGATAAAATATGTGATGGAAGATTATCCCATTATATTTTCCGGCTTGTTCCTTGATGGCAACTAAACTTTTATGTAAATAAAAAGTTCGGCCGAGTGTGAAAGTAATAATTGAAAAATCCATTTTGCCGCCTCCTCCATGTTTAAAGGCTTCAAGAAAGGTTGCTTTTACCAGTACTAATCCAGGATTTCTCCATGAACGACACCTCCATTGGTCATTTTTTTCGCGTCTTCCACAACCTTTGGAAAAAGGACAGTTGATGTTGAGCGGCCTCTAAGCCTTCGAGGTATGCAGGAGGTCGAAAAATAATAGCAAGGAACAAGTATATTGTCAGTCCTGATATAATCTGAGAGAGAAGCATCAGTGTATTACTAGAGAAAGTCAGGTACCCCACGACATGGACTCCACCTCCCATGAGTAAAGCGAAAAAAAGATACAGGCCCACATCACCCATTTGTGCGAACGTATTGTATCCCATCAATTTGCTTGCATAATAGCTGTTCAAGAAAAAGGTGATAAAAGAGACAACAATCTGACCACAAATAAAAAGTATAATGCCCCAATACCACAAAATAACGATATTAAGCAGCAGCATCACTTTTTTTATAATCTCCAAACGAAAAAATAGGTCTGAGCGGCCTTTTGCCGTAAGTATATTCTGATTAAGTGTGTGTATGGGAAGCAGCAAGCCTAAAATACAAAGCAGTTGCAAGTAGGGGACACTGGGAAGCCATTTTTCAGTCAGCAAACACAAAACCAAAGGCTTGGCGATCACGGCAAGCCCGATCATTATCGGCGCATTAATGAAAACCAGTATGCCAAAAGCCTTGTGGAATACCTTTTTAAGACGGATATCATCCCCCTGCATGGAGGAAAAGACTGGAAAACTCACTCTATAAACAATAGCGGAAAGGGTAGAGGCGGGCATTTCTGCAAGGAGACATGCCCTGTAGTAAAATCCCATGGTCATTGGATTAAAGATTTTACCGATCACCACATAATTCAAGTTTTCAAAGACTTGGTTCAATAAGCCGGTGGCGAACATACGGGAACCGAAGGAGTACATTTGACGTAAGGCCTGGAAGCTAAAAATAAACTTTGGTCGCCAATGGTTGAACATCCAGAAGAACATTGCCCGGAATAGAGCTGCTGTTACTTGTTGCGCCACAAGGCTCCAGACCCCAAATCCACAATATGCCAAGGAAATGCCGATACCGCCGGAGCCGAGCCAAGCCATCAAGCCAACCTTAGCCTGTATTTTGAGGTTCATATCGCGAGTGAGTATTGCCGTTTGAACTACCGAAAATGAGTTTATCACAATCACCAAGGACATAACCCAGGTAATAAATAAAAGATCGGGTTGCTGGTAAAAATCAGCGATCCAAGGGGCAAGAAGGCAAAGAATTCCCGTCAGGACCAAACTTATGAGTATGTTGAAAAAAAACACCGAACTGGTGTCTTCTTCGGTCATAACTTCTTTCTGGATCAGAGCCGAGCCAAAACCGCTGTCAAGCAAGCTTTGAGCAATGGCCATGAATATGGTCAGCATGGCAATCAAGCCGAATTGTTCTGGAAGTAGCAGGCGAGCCAAGATGAT
>JAAXWV010000253.1 GCA_013334845.1 Candidatus Roizmanbacteria bacterium
CGCGGCGCTTGTAGGCGTCGCTGTAGCAGTCGATGATCGGCAGCGCGCGCTCGACGTCGACGGGGTCCGCCGCTCCGATCCTGCGCGCCTTCAGGTGCTCGCAGGCAGCGCGAACCTCTTCGACGGGGTAGTCGAACTTGAACGCGGACTGGATCGAGAAGGTGACGACGCTCGGGTACTCGGCCCCTACCCTCTCGGCAGTCCGCGGTGAGAGCCCCGGGGACCAGATTGCACAGATACTCAGTAAAACAGAGGACATTCTTATTAAAGAGAAACCTGACAAGGTCCTGCTCCTCGGGGATACCAACAGCAGCCTCTCGTCAATTATCGCCAAGAGAATGGGAATCACGGTCTACCATATGGAGGCAGGCAACCGCTGCTACGACGACCGGGTTCCCGAGGAGGTGAACAGGCGGATCATCGATCACAGCAGCGATATCCTCATGCCTTACACCGAACGCAGCCGACAAAATCTTCTCCGTGAGGGCATCGCCAGCCAAAGAATTTTTGTCACCGGCAACCCGATCCTGGAAGTATTGAAAAAACATGAAACCGAGATCAATACTTCACCCGTCTTTGAACAGCTAGGATTACAACCCGACCATTATTTTCTGGTGACGATGCACCGGGCAGAAAACGTTGATCTGGTCGACCGCTTGCGGAAACTCAGTGCTGCTCTGAACCTGATCCAGAAAGAATTCGATCACCTACATTTAAGTTTTTTGGCTCTAAAATATAACGTTTTTCACCATCTAAATATTTAATTAATGCAATTCTAGCATTTCTATTTGGATCATATTCAATAGTTGCTACTACTCCTTCTACATCTTTCTTGTCTCTTTTAAAATCAATCGCTCGATAATATCTCTTCTGTCTACCACCTTGGTGTCGCACAGAAATAGTTCCTGAAGAATCTCTTCCCGATTTCTTTTTGAGTATTGTAATCAGACTCTTTTCCGGTTCGTGTGTTTTTGAAAATGATGCTTTACTCATAGATATAGGTAATTGCTAAATTATGCTTTTGGAAATAAATCAATTTTTCCCTTAGTAACAGTAACATAAGCAATCTTTCGATCTTCTTCTTTGCGGCGGAGTTGTTTCTTACCGACTCGTCGTACTTTCCCTTCACGAGTTGCGACGGTTACTTTCTTTACTTCAACGCCATACATCTTTTCGACGAGATCGCGTACCTGATTTTTAGTAGCATTTTTGTTTATCTCAAAAGTATATACACTTTGAGCTGCTAATCCGGTTGCCTTCTCGGTAATTAATGGCTTAGTGATAATTGTGTTAATTCTCATTTTTTTCTCCTCCTGCAAAATGTGATTTCATAACAGGTAATGCATCTTCTGCGAATATAAGTGCATCGTGAGTCAAGACCATATAGGGATTGATGCTCGCGGCGGGTACAATTTCAATACCAGGAATATTGCGGAATGACTTTACAACATTTGCTTTCATTTCACTTAAAACCAGTAATGTTTTCTTCGATTTAAGGTCAATTGTCTTCAACATAGCAAACGCAGGTTTTGTCTTTACTTCGACTTTATTAATCTCTTCACTCAGAGCAATGATACTCTGTTCTCGAGCTTTTATACTCAATGCACTGAAGAGAGCAGTCTTTTTCTGCTTCTTTGTCATGCTTAATGAATGGTCTCCTGGTCTTGGTCCGAAGGTAACGCCTCCTCCCACAAAGATAGGGGCTTTTGCAGCTCCGTGACGAGCACGTCCCGTGCCTTTCTGACGATAAATCTTTTTGGTTGAACCGATAACTTCACTCCGGGTCTTGGTCGAAGAGGTTCCTTGTCTCTGATTTGCCAAATATACGCGAACGTACTGAGAAATAAGAGTAGGATGATCCGGTGTTGAGAACATTTCTTCCGGAAGCTTAACACTCTTTACTACTTTTCCAGTCATATCATAAACACTTATTTCATGTGCAGCAGTCTCTTTAGCTGCTTTACTTGTTTTTCTGGTTGTTTTTACTTGCTTATCTGTCATAGTATGATTTACGCGTTATGCGCTTACCTCGAGCAGTGCTGATTTACATCCCGGCACCAAACCTTTAACAACGACTTTATTTTCATCTGCTGAAACAACTTCCAGGTTGCGGACAGTAACTGTCACGCCTCCCATTCTTCCGGCCATTCTTTTTCCCTTATATACTCTACCTGGAGTGGTTGTCTGTCCCATAGATCCAGGAGCACGCTCTCTATCAGATTGACCGTGAGTTTTTGGTCCACCTCGAAATCCATGTCGACGAACAACTCCCTGAAATCCTTTTCCAATTGAAGTACCGGTAACATCTACAATATCTCCCTTTTTCAAGAAGAGGGAAGGATTAAGTTTATCTCCAATGAAGAACTTAGTTTCACCAATCATGATTCCCTTCTTTCCTTCTTCTTCGACTTCCTGAATCTCTTCAGTCAATCGAATCTCTCTAAAAAAACGGAGCGAGGCTTTGATCCCCGCTTTTTTTAACTCGCCTTCCTGTGGTTTCTTGATATTCTTAATACTTCCTGCTCCTAGCTTGACAGAAGCATATCCGTCTTTAGCTACGGTCTTATAGTCAATAAGATGACAAGTTGAAGCATCCAATTCGGTGACTGGAATCCTTTTTCCTTCGTCATCAAACATCTGCGTTTGAATGCTTTTTTGTGCGAGTAAAAATGCTGGCATGGTCTGGTTCTTCTAAATTTTAATC
>JAAXWV010000254.1 GCA_013334845.1 Candidatus Roizmanbacteria bacterium
ATGGCAAGTATCTCGTCATGGTTTTTCCTAACGTCACGGCTAAGCGGTTGCAATGAAGCGCAGCGGTATTGCAATCCGACTTAAGCCGATTGTTATACCTTTTTCCCGATTTCCTCGAAACCTAAAAGAAATGGAGGATTGAACGAATCGAACTCCCAACTTGGCAATTTTCGTTTCCCGGTTTTGTATGATTCAAACAACTCATTAAGATCACTTGGTTGTTGAATATTCAAAAGACACTTAACCTTATCGAAGTATGTTCTCGAGATGGACCGTGCAAAATTTCAAAAGGACCATGCAAACGACCTACATATACTAAAGTTTCGGGCCACCATCTTGAATAGTCATCTTGACTTTCTATCTCTGCTCTCATGAATAAAACAAAATCAGCCTGCATCAGATACCTAAATTCTAGTCCAGAACTCTTAGAACGTTGTTCAAGCATGTCAGCACGCACAGAAAGCCGTCTTAATTTTAGTCTATTGTTACGATGCTCAAGAGATCGCATGTGTTTTCTGATCACAGTAAAGTTCACCATTGCGTTCTTTGCGTAATCGGCATTATCTGACAAATAATACTGTTGTGTTAAAAGAATATTTCCTTGGTTGAATCGTTCAGACTTGATTAATATTGCAATAGCGTAAAGGAATAATTCGTGTACAATATATTTGAAATTGTCAAAATCCCATTCTCTCCATTGTTGTACTTCCTTAGGACGGTTCATGTATGGAATCAGCGATTCAAAAAACTTATGAAGCTTAGATATGTTATCATCGGTAGGTGCGTAGTGACTAATTGCATGGAATAATTGTATTGCCTCGTTTCGATACGGTGTAAATTGTTCTATACTGTCTACAACAGCATCATCTAATTCACCTTTTGTGTCAGCAAGCCGAAATCGTTCTAAATTTTCTGCAAAAATTGACCAATATTCATCTAAAGCTCCCGACGCATAAGGCTTGCTTTCCTTAATTGCAGCAATTGCACGCTTAAAAGATACAGAACTTCCTAAAGAAATACCATCCTTCTCTTCTAAAAATGATGGTCGTTTACCAATTTCAGGTTTCAAATATAAAGGCTTGTCATATATCCAACGAAGCAACGTTTCAAAATTAGTAGCATAATTATCTGGTTCGCTTAGATCGATATAAATTCTTGATTTATAGTATGTGGGAAGAAAAGGTTTTCCAGAATCATCCTTTTGAGCGACCACAGCAACAAATTTGTCCTGCTCTTGTTTATCATAAACCCCTTTGGAAATTATCTGCGTTTCGGTCCCGACTCCACCAGCCCTTCCATCCGCTTTATTGGCATATACCTCGTCTGAAATAATAATAACTTTCTTGATTTCTGGATCAGTCACCATTTTTTCCATGAATGCGATAGCATCGTGACCTTCTTTCAAATCCCATTTATCAAGAATTACATCAACACCGGACTCTCTGATCTCAGTCGCAAGATCTAAAACCCATTGCTCATGAATTGGATTTGACCAGCTGTATGAAACAAACAATTTTGGTGATTCCATGAAAGACTCACTTTTATTTTATGGGTATAACGTTAGGGATGTGCTGCTGGCGACCCGCCGGGCGGGCCGCCAGTAAGCACGACCCCTTTGTTCTGCTTCTTCATTCTCTTGGCGCGGATCCTCTTGAGTTCCTCCGCCTTGTCCGGCATCTCGTAGAGAGAATCCAGAATGTGCTCGATGATCTCGATCGCCAGCTTGAGCTCATCGACTGAGGGTTGCGCAAGTTCGTGGACAGCGTCATTTCCAAGGAATCGATGCTGATGAAGAATTGTCGCATTCTTTGGGGCAACGATTCCTTTCTCTCCGAGACCAGCAATCTTGCCTTCAAGATTGTCCTTTCTCTTCGTCTCAATCGTTCCATCCGGCTTCGATATTTGCACCGGACCTTCCTGAATATTCTGGTCAGCGCAAATTCCTTCAATGATTGCGCGTAACCCTGCGGCACAGAGTGTCAATGCATCGTTGTTGAAACACTCTGCCGTTTCTCTGTAAATGCGCCGCAAGTTGTTTGGTACATTATAGTTATCCTTAATCGACCATGTCTTGTCCGAGCGTTTTGGGTACAGCCAAGTAGATGTGCCATCGTCCCATTCATCCTCGGATATCCGTTGCACTGCCTCGGAGAACCAGCTTACGTGTCGGAAGGAAATGGCGTCACAACCCTGACATTGAATGATCTGATAATTATTGGACCAATCAATCGTTTCTGGGCGTCCGTCAAAGTGCCCGATCACTTCTGATGCATCACTATCGATGGATTGGAGTACGACGTGATTTGTTTCCCGCTTGCACTGGGCGCAGTATACCTTGTGTTTCTGGTTCTTGGTCTTGTTGCTGTTGAGAGTCTCGGTAACTTTTCCCATGTTTTTCATCCTTCAGCAGACCGCTGCTAATCAGCCGCGCGGCTTTTTGCGTCGGCTGAATTAGCATTGTTAGGATTGATACTGCCAGTACAAATCATTACCCAAGTTCCATAGCGTGTTAAATGATTCCCAGGATAAAGCCCCATTTGGACAAAGAAATTCAAGATTACCGATAGGCTTTTTATCGAACAGATACTCGCGACAAAGTTCATGTGCTTATTCCAGGTGTTCTTGCTTCTTGGGAACTGGGTATCGACCTTCCCATATTATTGATTCAGACAGCACACTCAATAAA
>JAAXWV010000255.1 GCA_013334845.1 Candidatus Roizmanbacteria bacterium
ACCCCATAAATATATTATTATTACATACTGGAAAGATAAACAATCGCATGACAACTCACATAAACTGAAGTTTTTCAAAAAAATCTATGATACCCTTCCATCCTATACCGTACGGATGCCGTATGAAGAATTCTATGAAATATTGAAATAAAACATCCAAAGATTCAATCAATCTTTCCAACTCATAAACTCTATTCTTTTCTTTGACAGATATCAGTATTATGGAAAATTTAACTGAATAAGATACAAGGATAAACTATTTGAGTTCTCTGAAATTATGCTATAGCGATGAAATTTGTAACCTTGCCATGATCATTCTTGACAGGAGCTATTGTGACTGATTCCCAATAAAGCTCACCGTTTTTCTTTTTGTTACAGAACTCACCGATCCATTCGTTGCCTGATAAAATCGTATCCCATAGCTTTTTGTAATACTCTTTTGTCTGGCAACCGGAACCTAAGATTCGCGGATTTTGTCCCATTACTTCTTCGAAGCTGAAGCCGGTTATTTCCGAGAACTTCTTATTTACATACTGAATACGGCCATCTATATCGGTAATCACTATCGTGCTTGCACTCTGCTCCACTGCAACGTTCATTGTCCGGATTCGCTCTTCAGCAACCTTGCGCTCAGTTATATCAAGCACAAGGCCATCCCAAGTCACATCTCCATTCGGCAGCTTTTCGGGATTTGCGCTACCCTGTAACCATTTAATATTTCCAGATGGTGTAATAATTCTTACTTCCCAGTTCCACTGCTTACACTCCCTTATTGCTTCATTTAATGAATGAATCAACTCCTGAATATCATCCGGGTGAAACCTCTTCAACATCATTTTTGGGTTCTGTAGCAATACCTGATAATCAATTTCATAGAGATCACTTGCACCTGGGCTTAAGTAGAGATATTCATCACTGCCATCGGGATGTAAAATTTGCTGGTACACCATACCAGGCACATTCATAGCAAACTTCTGAAACCGCTCGTTTGTTTTATGTATCGCACAAACCATATCATGATTGCCAGCTGCTTGACAACTCTGATCCGGAAAAGAGATTTCTTTCTGAACCAACTCTGAGTACTCAACGAAGGCTGCAAAATCATCCTTATCAAAAACCTTCAGATCAGAATCCATAATGCAGAAGACGCCGACCTTTTGGCCATACTGGTTCAAAAGCGGAACGCCAAGGTAAAAGCGGATGAAAGGAGGGCCGACAACCATGAGTGAATCCATAAAGTGCTCATTCAACGTCGCATCCGGTATATGAAGAACGCTATCGGCTTCTATTGATTTACGGGAGAGCACTTTTTCAACTGGGGCCTGAGTTTGAATTAAGCCATATGAGGACTTAAAGCGGTGGCAACCGTTATCTGAAATTATAATTGCGGCCATTGACACTCCAAACATCCTTACGGCCATTCTTGTCAGCCTATCAAAATGTGGTTCAGGGTTTGTATTTACTTTTCCATGCAAATACAAAGACTCAATACGTTCTTTTTCTTTTGAAAGGATATGTTTCCCATTAATTATTTTCATCTCATTATGATTAGCATTAAGTCGGGCAATCACCATTGCGTCAATGCATCACAAACGAGTCGAAGACGTTTTAAGTCCCATCAGTTTTTCCCAACTTGATGGAAGAAACTTACCCTTCAGATGTAAGTATTAGATAACTTTTCAATTAATGATGTGTAAGTATGGAGAGATTTTTGCAGGAGATATTAAAATTCTTTTACGAAGCAACTTACTTAGGAACAGGGAGGGTATATAGAAAGATTTGTTGATAAGAAGATGAAGTAAGTCTATAGTTTGTCCGTTCTATCTTAGATTAAGAACTAAATTTTTTGATACTGCTATCCCCTTTCACTGATCGTCCAATACAGGTCGATTGCTCTCACTGTCTCAACAAACTGATTGTAATCTACCGGTTTAATCATGTATCCTGCTGCACCCAAGTCAAAAGTTTCTATCCGGTCCTGATCCTCTCGCGATGTCGTCAGAACCACTACCGGAATTCTTCTCAGGCGCTGATCTTCCTTCAATGCGCGCATAAATTCTATTCCGTTCATCTTCGGCATGTTGATATCAAGCAGAATCAATGCGGGTTTGTCATTCTCTTCATTTCTTAAATACTTGAGCGCTTCTTCCCCATTATTTACAACGTCCAAGCGGTTCTTTACCCCAATTTCCTTGAACGCTCGCCCGACAGTCATGGCATCAACACGGTCGTCTTCAACCAATAAAATCGGATTATCGCCTCTCATCACGTTTTTCCTCACTTTCGAATTTTACCTTAATTAACTTAAACCGCACTTTATCAACTATCCTCGATGCCTTCTTAGCGAAAGTTTCATGTCCAACGATTAATTCACGCTCTGCCATTCGGGCTATGTCACAAAGTAAATTAAATTCTTGGTTTGATAAATATCGGGGTACTACATCCATAATACAAAACGCACCGATATGATAATTCTTTTCAATTGTGAGAGGGCATGCCGCGTAAAATCGGATATTTGGAACATCAACGACGAGAGGATTATTGGCAAACCGGTTATCTTTTTTTGCATTCATTATAATAAATGGAACATCACGAAGAATGGCCTGCGCTGAAAAGGAATATTCTCGGAGTTTTTGGCAGCGAAGATTCGATGATGGATGCCTTATGCAGATTACAGGCTGAG
>JAAXWV010000256.1 GCA_013334845.1 Candidatus Roizmanbacteria bacterium
TGAAAAAAATCTGCCGACGGGCACCGATCCGCAAAGCCATTTATAAGGAATGAATATGACGAGGTCGATTTGAATTTAAACCACAGTATTTTTGAACAGGATGAATATGAATGGCCAAACGGCAAGCCAAACTACAAAAAGGAGGATTATCAAAAGGAGCAGTGGTTAAAAGATGTAAAAGGAAACGGGACTTTTCTTTTATTCTATGCAAGTCCTGAAAAAGGTGTTGAGAACTCATACATAAAAGAGTTTCGACTTTTCTATCAGAAAGACAATCAGTGGCATGTTTCATGGAATTTATCAAAAGGAATCCGAGATGCCTTTTTGACAAGTGCAATTGTTGATGCGTTCAGGGAGACTTCCAAGCAACTTAAAATTAATAGCTACTCATGGTACGGTAAGCTTATCAAACAAATTTGGGAAAAGAGTAAATGTAAGGTGGTAACGGATTCAGGATGTACTTATGAACAAGCATTAAATAAACAATTTGAACAGATAGCAGAATTAACAGATGGCATCTTTTCCGATGTGGCAGGGCACATTCAGGAAAAAATAGATATATCGTTTGATGGTACTAAAATATCGTTTCAGTTAACTGCTGACAACAAGGCGGATATACACAAGACAACTCAAGTTTATGTTGATGACGGGTTTAAGTCTCTCTTAACCGATAAAGGATCGGGTATTCAGAGCGCAGTTGTCATAAATCTATTCTCGTATTACTGCCACACGTTTCACAACAACACCTCCCTTCTGGTTATTGAAGAGCCTGAGCTTTACTTACATCCACAAGCCCGACGAGCGCTGGCTCAAAAGCTGGAAAACTTCATAGGATTAAAGCCTGATAAGGAAAATCAGGTTATCGTTACAACCCACTCATCGGAGTTTATTGCAGCGGATAAATGTAATGGAATTACGATTGTCAGAAAGGAGAACGGTGAGACTAAGGCAAAGCACTACAACTTCAAAGGCATTGACCCAAAAGAGTTAAAGACTTTACTGAAAAGCGAAAACAATGAGATGTTTTTTGCTGATAAAGTGATCTTAGTTGAAGGGGCGGAAAAATACCTTATGCCGATAATTGCCGACATAGTCACCAATGAGAGAAACGCTTTGGATAACAAAAATATTTCTGTGATAAGAGCTGGAGGGAAGCATGAGTTTCCAAAGTACATGAAAATATTAAAGGAGTGTCAAATTGATTACTACATACTTGCCGATAGGGATTGCTTCTTTAATGGGCTTAAAGCCATCTTTGTTGAGGAGATAGGAGTTTCTCAGGATGAAAAGCAAGAGATGTTAAAGTTTGCAAAAGAAGTCGTTGATAAGTCACCCAAGGAGTATAAAAACATGCAAAAGGTTAAGGAAAAAACGACGGACACGGAAAAGTCAAAAGATGCAAAAGTATTATGTGACGCTTTGGCATCATTGGAAACGAGTCAAGATAAGGATACTATTGAACACCTGTTGAGGATATGGGGACACATTCAGCCACAGATAATGGAAAAAGACGTCGATGCATATATGCGAGAACATAAGTTGTATAAGCAATTTCTCAACTATCGAAAACGGCTTATAGAGAGCAACTTATTCATTTTGAAAAAAGGGGAACTTGAAGATTAATTAACTGATAAAGGGATACAAGTTGACGGTAGTAAAGAGATGAAGGTTGTGAATATCATTCGAGAGATTAATCCTGAGAAGCCAATCGAATTAGACAGCTTCCTAAAGCTCGCTGAGTTTAAGGAGTTTCTTGGGAAAGTTTTAGAAACCCCAAGTAGACCTTCCTAAAATCGCAATGCCTTTCGCCCCTTCTCGAAATCTCATAGCATAGCACAATCTTTCCGGCGCTGGCTACTTCCATCTTTGCTTCAGGTCAGCTTCGGTGTATTCCGGGAGGTTATCGTTTTCAATGCCGGCCATTGCCTGCGTGAGGGAAAACCGGTTCCAGTTATCCGTCTCTTTTTGGGCTGTTTCCTGAGCCGTTTTTTGCAGCAAAAACTCCACAAAATCCAGAACCTCTTTTTGCTCCCGCTCACGAAGTATAACGACCTTTTGGCTTATCAATTTACTCAGTTCCATCGTGATGATAGTTCAAGGTTATACAGGCCAAACAATTTCAAAATATGCAGGGTTCGGTAGAAAAGAAATAGGTTAATTTATTTCTGTTTTATCATCTTGCGCACCTTCTCCAAATCTTCCATCGTGTCCACCGCCTGCGATTCCAGCTTTGTCTCCACGCATTTAATCCGGTAGCCGTTTTCCAGAAGCCTGAGCTGCTCAAGGCTTTCGGCCTGTTCCAGCATCGATGGCCTCAGTTTCGTGAAGGCCAGGAGCGTCTCACGGCGGAACGCATAAAGTCCGATGTGGCGGTAAAACTTCACATTTGCCTCGGTGTTGCGAAGGTACGGAATCGGGCTGCGGGAAAAGTACATCGCAAAGCCCTCACGGTCTAACACGACTTTCACGACATTCGGGTTTCGGAGCGTGGCTTCTTCGCCCTGCGTGATGGCTTGCACGAGCGTTGAGCAATCGGGTTTCTTATTGGTGAGGAACGGCTTGATGGCGCTATCGATCATCTTCGGATTGATGAGCGGCTCATCGCCCTGCAC
>JAAXWV010000257.1 GCA_013334845.1 Candidatus Roizmanbacteria bacterium
AGCCAATATTTCCTTCCGTTTTGAGGTATTGCCCTTCGATATTAATGCCGTTTGAAAACAAGAGATTGTTAATTTTAGCCATGACTCCCGGCAAATTCTGATGTACATGAAGGATACGGTGACAGCGACCCACTTCAGAGAGCTGTATCTGAGGAAAATTGACTGATAGTGTTGTGTTGCCGGTATTAATAAAAGAAATCATTCGCTCAGTGACAAACTCTCCGATATTATTCTGTGCTTCGATAGTTCTTCCCCAACCTTGTGGAGTAAGGATTAAGTTTGGCAATCCTTGCAACTCGCTGACAAATTTTTCACCATTACTTTTCGGCTCTGAGGGAAAAACATCGATTGCTGCGCCCCGAATCTTGCCCATTTTAATATAGTTGGCGAGTGCCGGAACATCAACGACAAAACCGCGGCTAAGGTTTAGAAAAAGAGCACCGTCCTTCATAAGTTTAAATTCTTTTTCACCGATGAGATCCCTGTTTCGCTCCTGTCCGTCAACATGAAGCGTGACCACGTCGACTGTTTTGAGCAGTTCCTCGAGAGAGTTGCATTTAATCGCATTTCCCATAGCCAGTTTCTCGCTCGTATTGTAAAAATACACTGCCAGTCCAAGCATCTCCGCGAGAACCGAAAGCTGCGAGCCGATATTTCCGTACCCGATAATGCCAAGTTTCTTACCTCGCACCTCGTGACACCCCTGAGCATCTTTGTCCCACTCTCCCTGATGAAGTTTGATACTCTTGTCAAATGCCTTGCGCATGAGCATAATAATATCGCCCACCGCAAGCTCTACTACGCTGCGCGTATTACTAAATGGTGCATTAAATACAGCAACGCCACGCGAAGCACACGCATCGAGATCAATCTGATTTACCCCGATACAGAATGCTCCCACACACTGGAGACGTTTAGCATGTTTTAATACATTTTCAGTAATCTTTGTTTTGGAACGGATACCCAAAATGGATACATTTTTGATTTCTTTAATAAGTTCTTCTTCCGATAGCGCTGACTTCATACTTTTGACCTGATATCCCTCCGCTTTGAGTCGATCTACTGCCCGCGAGCTGATATTTTCAAGAAGAAGCACATTAATTCGGTTTTTAGGGTAAGAAAAAGCACCTTTCTCGTGCAAACGATAGAGTACTTCATCGAAGTTGGGAACTACTTCATCCGCGACTGTATTGACTTTTTCCCGTGATATATTTTCCGTGAAAGAAAAAAATTTCGTAGCAAGTCCCGCTTTTTTTATTTCGTAATCAGTATAACCGTCACCGATCACGAATACGTCTCCCGATAACTTTAACGCACGGATTTGTTTTACTTTTCCGTTGGACTGAGCAAGATAATTGGTGTGATCAAATCCGATCGCCACATCTGTGCTGTCGAAAGTGAAAGTATTTGCCAAAATATGGTCTTCCCTCACACCAAAACGGGTAAGCACCGGCACCAAATATTCTTTAAATCCTCCAGAGATAACGTAAACTTCATCTCGATGTTTTTTGAAAAAATCGATATTCCGAGCAAATGAAGGCGTAATGTGTTTCTTCAACACGTTTACCAGAGAGTTAATATCTTTCCGAGCAGGTTTGAAGAGATTAAGCCGTTGCTGAAGCGAGTCGTCGAAGGTAATCTCGCCGTTCATTCCCTTCACAGTAATATCCTGAATTTTTTTAACGATTTGATCCCTATCGGGATTTTTCTTCAAGACAATCTCAGCCAATTTATCAAGAGATTCAAGAGTGACAATCGTGCTGTCAAAGTCGATGATAAAATGCATGGGGCGTATTAATTGACTCGTAACTCTCATAGTATAGAGTTCCTGACGGGATATGCAAGAGGATCCGATAGTTACTTGACCAGTGTTGCGTATATGAAAATTGAGTTGGATTGATGCGTCGGACAAAAAAGATTCCAATTACCTTGACAGCTTACCGTTTTAATGTCCAGATATTTGGTCAAATCCGGCTCGCATGCACCCAATGAAAAATAGGCTTCATTATCCCTTACTCGCTTGTCTTCATGTACTGAGACAGACAATTGGGGAACAAAATACAGGAACTGTTCTGAAAAAATTTGATCTTGCTGCTGTTCTGTATTACGTGGCGAAAGAAGAACACACACGTTCTTCGACTGGTGTTTTGCAGCAATAAACGGCTCGTATTTTTGAAGCACGTACACCAAATGCATCGATACGTAATCTCCTGTTTTATATCCCCTATTCGGAGCCATCTGACAGAAATAAACGTAGGTTTGATACATGATACAGATCGCAATAACGCCAAAAATAAGAAGTGAAAAACGCCTGTATTTTTGTAAAAGGTAATGACTTCCTAGACCAATAAATATCGCCCCCAATGGATAAAGCGGACTAATCCTATGATCGGCATTTACAATATTAGTGAGGGTACTTGAAAATAGCGGCACTAAAAAACAAAGTAATACCAGAAGACCAAAATCCTGCATATTTTTCTGAAATATTCCACCACGTAATAGTCCCAGAAAAAAAGAACTGCCAACGGAGGAATAAGAATCGGAAGGTGTAACGGATAGAACATATTAGTCCCCTCACTCACCCACACCAACAGTGACTGCCCATAATGACTAACTAGCGAGAATAAATCAATATGCTTAACGAATTTACTTGTGTGTAGAAAAA
>JAAXWV010000040.1:0-3437 GCA_013334845.1 Candidatus Roizmanbacteria bacterium
ATCGTCAACAAATCAATGATGCCTTTGAACTCCTGCTCTTTTCCCAATGGGAAAACCATGACAGCAGGATTAGCACCGAGTCGTTCACGAATTTCTTCAACAGTGGCATCGAAATCGGCACCCAACTTGTCCATTTTATTGATGAAACAGACACGTGGCACTCGATATTTATCAGCCTGTCGCCAGACAGTTTCTGACTGGCTCTGCACACCTTCTTCGGCATCGAAGACGACCACTCCTCCATCGAGAACACGTAGCGAACGTTCCACTTCGGCGGTAAAGTCGACGTGTCCGGGAGTATCGATAATATTAAAGCGAATTCCTTTCCAGAAAGTAGTTGTTGCAGCAGAAACGATAGTAATTCCTCTTTCACGTTCTTGTGGCATCCAGTCCATCTGAGTATTACCATCGTCAATATCGCCGATTTTGTAAGATCGTCCGGTATAAAAAAGGATGCGCTCAGTGGTTGTGGTCTTTCCTGAGTCGATGTGAGCGATGATACCAACGTTTCGGATTTTATCGAGCGGAACATTTCGATCTTTGGTAATAATGCTTTGTTGTGCCATAGTGTGTTAGAAAATAATAAATAGGCGAGGGCATTACCACTTCAAATGGGAGAATGCTTTGTTCGCTTCAGCTACTTTTTCAGCCTGGAGGCGTTTGTTGACCGCCTGCCCCTGATTTTTAGAAGCTTCGAGAAGTTCAGATACTAGTTTGCCGGTAAACTCTTTAAACTCTTTGTTAGAGCGAGCACGAGCTGCCTCGATAATCCAGTGAAGTGCGAGGTAGATCTTACGATCTTTGCGTACTTCGGCAGGTACAAGGTAAGAAGCGCCACCCAAGCGGCGTGGTCTCACCTCGAGATCTGGGGCGACATTGCTGATTGCTTTCATAAACACTTTCATTGGCTCTTCGCCAGTCTTTTTAATTTCTTCAAAAGTGTCGTAAACAATCTGTGAGGCAACGTCTTTTTTGCCATTATACATGATGTAGTTAATAAATTTAGCTACTTCATAGCTTTCGTATACAGGATCGACTTCGATCGTTTTCTTTTTGTAAGGATGTCGTGGCATAGTAATAATCTAAATAATAAATCAGGCCGCTTTTGCCTTCTCTAACTTGGCACCGTATTTGGAACGTGATGTTTTTCGGTTCGCAGTTCCGGCAGTATCAAACTTTCCGCGAACAATGTGATACTTTACACCTGGCAAGTCCTTGACTCTACCTCCTCGTACAAGCACGATAGAGTGCTCAGCAAGGTTGTGCCCAATACCTTGAATGTAGGCGGTAACCTCCATTTTGTTAGAAAGACGAACTCTTGCTACTTTTCGAAGAGCTGAGTTTGGTTTCTTCGGGGTCATAGTTCGTACAATAGTACAGACTCCTCGCTTCATCGGGTTGTTGGTGTTCACATAAGTTCTTTTAATGGCGTTTGAACTCAATTTCAAGGCTGCTGCGCGTGATTTTACTGATCTTTTCTGTCTCTTTTTTTTAATTAGCTGGTTGATTGTTGGCATATTTGTTGACAAACTTTGTGTAATACTTATCGATTAATTCCTTATTAACAGGAATAAGTCTTCCAATTATAACATTCTCTTTCAGTCCTAGCAAGTCTTCTACTTGTCCTTTGATTGCTGCAGCGCTCAAAACGCTGGTGGTCTGTTCGAATGAAGCAGCTGACAACCATGACTCGGTGTAGATCGCTGCTCGGGTGATGCCGAGAATGGATACTTTTCCGACTGCCGGCTTTCCACCTTGGGCGAGAACTTTCTTGTTTTCCTCCTCAAAGCGGATTTTGGATACGATTTCATCTTTGATGAATCCGGTATCTCCTTCGTCATCTATGATAATTTTATCGCTCATTTTTCGGACGATAACCTCAAAGTGCTTATCATGAATGGCGATACCCTGCGATTCATATACTTTCTGAATCTCATCGACCAGATAAAGCTGAGCAGCCTTTAAGCCTTTGATTGTCAGAACATCATGTACATCAAGATATCCTTCAGAAAGAGCGGTACCTGAGGCAACAAGGTCGCCATCTTTTACCTTCAGTTTCTGAGACATCGGGATAATAAATTCCTGTTCTTGAGCGTTTGATTCATCAGTAGAGGTGATCTTAACAATATAAGTATCTTTATCAGAATCTTCCTGAATACTAACTTTTCCGGTGATCTCGGCGATTGGAGATACAATTTTCGGAGTTCGGGTCTCAAAAAGCTCTTCTACCCGTGGCAAACCTTGTGTTACGTCTGAGATTACGATACCTCCAAAGTGACGGACTCGCATAGTAAGCTGAGTTCCTGGTTCACCGATTGACTGGGCGGCTAATACGCCGGCTGGTACGCCAATGTTCGCTATATGGTTAGTAGAGAGATCAATTCCGTAACATTTCTGACAAATACCGTGTTTTGATTCACAGAAAAGCGGTGATCGAACAATAACCTTCTTAATGTCGTGATCGGCAACGAGTTTTTCAACGTTTTCATCAACGAGCTCGCCTGCTTTTGCGAGTACTTCACCTTTTTCGCTCACAATATCTTCCAGCAGGTAGCGACCTCGGATACGCTCTTTCAGTTTTTCTCCTCGTTCGTCAGAAGCGCTGACGACCAATCCATGTTTTGCATTACAGTCTTCATAACGAACAATCATGTCATGAGCTACGTCGTGGAGACGGCGGGTAAGATACCCTGCGTCTGCGGTCTTGAGAGCTGAATCAGTTAATCCTTTTCGAGCTCCTCGAGCTGAGATGACGTATTCGAAAATAGAAAGACCTTCACGATAATTCGATTTTGTAGGTACCTCAATAATCTTGCCCAACGGATCAACAACCAACCCTTTCATAGCGGATAGTTGCTTCAACTGTTCGCGTGAAGCACGGGCTCCTCCAGACTTAATGATAATTTTGACTGGGTTTTCATCATCGAGAGCATCCCATGTCATATCAGCAAGTTTTTCTGTAGTTTCAATCCAAAGCTTGTTTGAATAGCGTCGTTTTTCATCAAGGGTGAGAAGACCTTCATTATAGTTCTGCTCAATACCTTCAACCTCTTTCTGACTGTTGTTGATGATTTCATCTTTTCCTTCGATGATTTTGCAATCAAATACAGAATATGAGAGACCTCCGGCAACAGTAGTTCCCCAGAAGCCGATTTCTTTAATCTTGTCAATCAACTCACCGACTTTGGCGTTGTCATTGAACATTTTAATTGCCTTAACGACAATGTTTTTCACATCAGCTGCCTTCACATCTTCATTCAAGAACTGAAGTTCTTCCGGAAGTGTCTGATTAAACAGAATGCGGCCAACGGTGGTGCGGATCGTTTTTCCATTTACTCGAGCTAAAATAGGCTGTCGAAGCCCAATTTTTCTGAGATGGTAATGTGAAATAGCCTCATCACTCTCTGAGAAGATTTTCAGCTCTTCGTCTTTGGTTT
>JAAXWV010000040.1:3447-9637 GCA_013334845.1 Candidatus Roizmanbacteria bacterium
TTGTAATGTTGATCAACAGTGGTGATGTAATATACGCCGAGCGCCATCTCTTTGTTGGGGATAACGATTGGTGTACCATCGGCTGGTTTCAATAAGTTGTGATACGGCAGCATGCGGGCTTTTACTTCCTCGATTGCCTCATGCGAAAGTGGAAGGAAAACACCCATTGCATCTCCGTCGAAGTCTGCATTATAGCCGGCGCAGACAGTCGGGTGAAGCTTAATTGCGTTCGAATCTGTTAGAACCGGATAGAATCCAAGAATTGATAGTTTATGCAAGGTAGGCGCACGATTCAACAGAACCGGTCTATCTTTAATAATTTCCTCCAGAATGTCATAAACAACTGGATCTCTCAGTTCAAGGAAATTCTTAGCACTCTTAATATTTGGGGCCAGACCACGAACGATAATCTGGTGGAGGAGGTATGGTTTGAAAAGTTCAAGGGCCATTTCTTTTGGAATTCCACATTGATTAATCTTAAGTTCAGGTCCGACGATAATAGTTGATCGGCCGGAGTAATCAACGCGTTTTCCGAGTAAGTTCTGTCGGAAGCGTCCCTGTTTCCCTCGAAGAATATCAGAGAGGGATTTGAGCACTTTAACAGATGAATTCTGAGTGCGGGAACGTCCACGTGATTTTTGCAAGTCGAGAAGTGAATCAACTGCTTCCTGAAGCATGCGTTTTTCGTTACGCAAAATGATCTCAGGAGCTCCAAGATCAATAAGCTGCTTCAAACGAATGTTACGGTTAATGACTCGTCGATATAAATCATTCAAATCGGAAGTGGCAAATTTTCCACCGGGGAGCTGAACAACAGGTCGCAGATCCGGTGGGATGATCGGGAGTATAGTCAGGAGCATCCACTGCGGCGCAATGCTGCTTTTAATGAGTGACTCGATGATGCGCTCTTTCTTCAACAATTTATTTCTTTTTTCTCCCTTTACTTTGGTTAACTCTGTAAGAGTCTCATTCTGGAGGGCTTTTAAGTCGGTGTTGGAGAGAATTTCATATAGAACCTCAGAGCCCATGCCAACAGCAACGCACTCATCGACGCCCTTTTCTTTGAAGAATAGGTAGTCATCTTCTTCGATGGTGTCGTTTGGTTTTAGGGCTTTGATGATCTTAACAACTCGGTCATACACTGCGATTTTCTGAGACTTTTCCTCAACATAATCATCTGAAAGTACTCGATATTGTTCGCGTTCTTTTAGATCAAGTTCTTGAAGAGCAATCTCCCGTTGTTCTACGTTTGAGAGTTTTTTCTTGATATCTTCTTTCTGTTTGGCATATTCTTCCCGCAGTTTATCTTTACTTGCTTCATATTTTTCCTCCTCAATCTTAATCTGTTCATTTTTGAGGTTTTCCAGTTTCTCTACGGCATTTTTCTGTTCTTCTTTGTTTACTTCACGAACCAGGTAGAGTGCGTAGTAAATGATACGTTCAAGTGACTGAGTTGGAATATCGAGTATCGTACTTAACGGAGAGGAAGATCCCTTAAAATACCAGATGTGAGCAACCGGGGTAGCTAATTTGATATGTCCCATACGTTCGCGACGTACTACAGATGAGGTAACTTCAACACCGCAACGGTCACAGACAATACCTTTGTATCGCATTCTCTTATACTTTCCGCAGTAACACTCATAATCTTTGGTTGGTCCAAAAATGCGCTCGTCAAATAGTCCGTCCTTTTCAGGTCGGAAGGTTCGGTAGTTAATCGTTTCGGGTTTAGTGACTTCTCCTTTTGACCACTTCAAGATGTCCTCGGGAGAGGCTAATCTTATCTTGAGTCCGGAAAAGTCGATGACTGGTAGTTCTTCCATAGGGTGTGTATTAAGCAATGAAATCAATTGATAAACCTAATGCATTCAATTCTTTGACAAGAACGTGGAATGACTCCGGTACGCTCGACTGAGGAATATCCAGTCCTTTAATGATGGACTCAAATGCCTTGGTTCGGCCGCGGACATCGTCACTCTTGATAGTAAGCATCTCCTGGAGAGTATATGGTACCTGATGTGCTTCAAGTGCCCAGACTTCCATTTCTCCGAAACGTTGTCCTCCCATCTGGGATTTACCGCCCAGAGGCTGTTGAGTAACGAGGGAGTATGGTCCAACTGATCGTGCATGGAACTTATCTTCGACCATATGGATCAGTTTCATAATATAGCCAACTCCGACAAGGACATTACGCTCAAATGGCTTACCGGTCTTTCCATCAAAGAGCTGTACTTTTCCGTCAGCAGGAAGTCCCAGTTTTTGGAGCTCATTCAAGATAAAATCTTCTTTAATCTTTTCGAATACGGGCACGGTAATCCGTTGATCATTCTTTTGGGCAATGAGGCCTAAAAGCGTTTCGAACAGCTGCCCCATGTTCATACGAGCTAAGATGGTTAACGGTGAAATAATAAGGTCTACCGGTGTACCGTCTGCAAGGTAGGGCATGTCATATTCAGGCATAATGCGTGAAATAGTTCCCTTATTTCCGTGGCGTCCAGCAAGTTTGTCTCCGACAGATACTTTACGAAGCTGTGCGGTGTTGACAATAATTCGCTTCATGATGCTTGGCTCGAGCTCGTTTGGATCTTTTTGAGCGTCGATAATCTCAATGCTGACAACAGATCCCCGTTTTCCGTATGGCATACGGAGAGAAGTGTCTTTAACATCTTTTGCTTTTTCACCGAAGATGGCACGGAGCAATCGTTCTTCTGCGGTAAGTTCACGTTCGCCCTTCGGAGCCACTTTTCCTACGAGTATATCTCCACCCTTAACATCGGTTCCCATGAGTACAAGACCATCTTTATCAAGATTAGAAAGTACTTCTTCTCGGACATTAGGAATATCTCGAGTAAGTTCTTCCGGCCCGAGTTTAGTATCGACAAGGTCGGCAATAAACTCTTCACAGGTAATTGAGGTGAGTAGATCTTCTTTAATGACCCGTTCTGAGATTACAAATCCGTCTTCGTAACCCAATCCTTCAAGTGAAGTGTAGGCAACGACGAGGTTTTGTCCAAGAGCGAGGTTTCCGTTTTCAGTAGAAGGTCCATCAATAATCAAATCTCCCTTTTTCAGCTTTTGATGAGGCTCGACCTGTGGGCGCTGATCAAATGCGACGTCCTTATTGGTTTTCAGGTATCGTTCCAGGTTGTATGTGTACTGTTTTCCTGACTTGCCTTTGAAGGTTACTTTGCGGCCGTCAACATATTCTATGGTTCCATCTTCGGGAGCAATGACGGTTCTACCGAGAGCATTACTGATCTTGGCATCAAGTCCTGTGCGAACCAGCGGAGCGCGTGGACGAACAAGAGGAACGGCCTGACATTGCATATGAGTACCCATGAGAGCACGGGATGCGTCGTCGTTTTGTAGGAATGGAATGAGAGCAGCTGAGATACCGACAACCTCTCGAGGAGAGATATCGATATAGTCAATCTTATCAGTTGATACTTCCGTTACATCTCCATTGTGACGAGCCACAACAAGAGAATCGGTGAGATAGCCATTTTCATCAACATTTACATTTGCTGAGGTAATATAGTACTGTTCCTCATCATCTGCCTGGAGATATTCAACATCCGAAGAGACACGAGCCGTCGTCTTACCATTTTTGGTTTCTTTAATTACTTTCTTATATGGTGCTTCGAGGAATCCATATTGATTAACTCGCGCATATAAAGCCATATAAGTCACTACTCCGATGTTTGGGCCTTCTGGAGATCGGATTGGGCAGATACGGCCGTACTGTGAAGCGGCAATATCGCGAATTGAGAAGGAAGCACGTTCTTTTTCAATTCCACCGGGGCCACCGACTGTGATACGGCGCAAATTATCAACCTCTGATAGCGGATTGGTCTGGTCAACGATAGTTGACAGCTGACTTGTTCTATAGAAGGTATTGATGGCAGTGATAACTGGTTTTGAATTCACAATCTGTGAAGGAGTTGGTTGGACGTCGACGGTTACCAAACTCATCCGCTCCTTAACCTCTTTTTCAGCACGCACCATGCCGACACGGATACCATACATACCAATCAGTTCACCAACGGTGCGGAGACGGCGATTGCCCAAATGGTCAATATCATCGAACTCACCTTGTTTCCTAGTAAGGTTGAGAAGATATTTTAGAGCAGCGATCACATCTTTCTTGTGAAGAGTATAGTTCTCTTTGGTTATTTCAAGGTTAACTCCCAGCTTTTTGTTAATCTTGTAACGACCAACATCGCTTAATGAATAGCGACGTGGATCAAAGAACATACTATTAAGTGTTTTATACGCATTTTCAAGAACGAGCGGCTCGCCTGGTTTCATCTTGCGATAAAACTCAATAGCGGCTTCGTCTCTGTTTTTTGTTCGATCTTTTTTGAAGGTTGGGAGAAGATATTTCTCAACTAATTCCTTATCCAAATCATCAAAATGAGAAAGGAGAGCGTTGGTGTTTTCACCATCGAAGAGCTTCAGGAAAACGGAAGCAAGTACTTTTCTCTTTTTATTAACCTTAATTTCAATCAGTCCATGTTTATTGATATTTAAGTCAAGCCATGCACCGATATATGGTCGGATCTCTGCGTTGTAGAGAGTAAGCCCAGTAGCTTTATCAATTTCAGCAGTAAAATAGATGCCGGGAGCACGAACAATCTGGTTTATGATACCGCGCTCAATACCGTTGATGATGAAAGTGCCGCGATCAGTCATATTGGGCAGATTGAAGAGATAGACGTCTTGATCTTTTTCTGAACCGGTCTTTTTGTTGACGAGGCGGAGTTTTGCGTAGACAGGAGTATCAAAGGTTAGTTTTTTCTGAAGACAAAGCTCAAGGGGATAACGAGGCTGACCAAAGTAAATATCTTCAAAATGGAGGGTGAATTTTTTCCCTGTGTAGTCTTCAATCGGGAAAAATTCAGCAATAATTTCTTTTAAATCTTTATTTTGGAAGCGCTGCCACGATGTTTTTTGTACTTCGATCAAGTCCAGTTCTTGAATATTTTCCTCCTCTCGTCCTAGTAAAACTTCATTTTTTTGGGAAGGATTAGTTTGGGTTGGTGATGTGTTCATCGGTTGGTTGAGAGTATGAAATTAAGATAAAAAAGAAAAAACCCTACGAAACATAGGGTTATTTAAACATGTAAAATATACTATACTAATTCCTGATTGTCAACGACATTTTGATAGGTTATTATTTTGTGAGGATTTTACCGCTTTTTACGAGAAATTTCTTAATTTCCTTCTTCTCTTCAAGAAGATTTTTCATTTTCCCCATAAGAGAATGAATATTGGTTGGCTCTGGCTGTTGAGGCTCGTGAGGTTCACTTTCCGGATTTTCTTCGGAAGCTTGGGTAAAATTCGTAATCATTTCGATAATTTTATCCGGATCAAGCTCATGTTCTTCCACAAATGTGATCATACTTTGAAGCTTTGCCCGACCGTTCTTACTGCCCATGAAGTAAGCAATAAGTGCTGCACTGGCTGCTCCCATTGCATATCCTGACCAGAAGTTGGAGTGATTACTTTGATTTTTCATGCTTTTTATGATTAATGAGGTCGAACGTCTTTAAAAGCGTTTTAAACCCATTCACGAAGCCGATGACTTCACCAATTCCATGATCCAGCCCAACACCCATGTTTTCAAATCCTTCGATGATGCGGTTTACCCTTACGAGGGTAGCACGAATATCGCGCAAGACCAGAAAAAGCTGAACGCCCACCAGAATGAGTAAAATAGTAGTTAAACTTAAGACAATAATAAGCAGTAGCTGGGTAGTATCCATATAATGTATATTATATTAACGAAATTTCTGGAACTGCGCAACTTAATTTTAGGCAACTGATTCGTTTATGTTGAGTTTTGCTTTTTGTGACCAATAGTTGTTTGCGGCTAAGAGACTATCAAATGTTCCTGCATCTTCCCAGATACCTTCGATAATACCCACTTTTAGTTCGCCCCGCTCCCGATACTGATTAATTACATCAGGTATCTCAATCTCTCCCCGTGAAGACGGCTTCACATTGATGGCAAACTCAGAAGCCCGATTATCAAGCACATAGATTCCCACCATTGCGTAGTTGCTTTTTGGTTCTTGCGGCTTTTCTACGATCGAAATAACATTGTGGTTTTCATCAAATTCAATAACACCATAACGCTGTGGGTCGGGTACTTCTTTAGCGAAGACATAACCGCCACTTTTAAATTCAT
>JAAXWV010000258.1 GCA_013334845.1 Candidatus Roizmanbacteria bacterium
GCGCCTTACCTAGTTCCGTCGCCACGACTCCACTACCACCATAAGTTGGATAGCATGTAATGCCGATCTTCATTTTTAACGATTACAATGACAAATAAATCTTTAAGGATTAGAATCCTTCTTTAATTTATGAGATGAAGCCAGAAGATCGTGATTAAAGTTCTAAAAAACTGTTAAGGATAGCTTACTATCTACTTTATTCCTAACATTGCTATATGTGATGCTGTTTTATAAAAATTTGTATTGCTATCTCCTCTGGTATTAAAAAGATGAACTTCTTTACAATGCGACCGGAACTGAGAATAACTATCTAATACAGAATACGGATACGTAATACCATCCCCTTCACTCTCATTATATCCTTTTCCAAATGTTCTGGCTTTATAGGCAGCATCCCACAGACCCAACGTTTTCAAAAATCTTTTAAAATATCCAGTGAGGTTAGTTCCAACATAGATGTTTGAATCCGATATAAAAACGGCTTTCTTCCCGACCCGAAACATTTCAGAAATTGCTTTTTTTTGATCTTGGATATGATGCAATACGCCAAAAGCACATACTAAATCAAATTTTTTATCAGGAAAACCCAGTTGTGTTGCATCTCCCTGAATCAAAATATCAGAAGAAATCCCCTTTTTATAAGCAACTTCACGGAGGGCCTGTACAGGCTCAACCCCCATAACAGAAAGTTCTGGTTTTACTTTAATGAAATGCGTGATAACCCGCCCGGTACCGGATCCGACATCAAGAATCGATTCAATCTGGTAATAATCCAGAATCCCAGTTAGTACTGATAGAGCAAAATCATGTTCAGGCTCTCGAGAATTAATATGCGAGTCATCATAGGATTGAGCTGTTTTTGCATAATACTCACGTTGCCTTTGGACAGAGTCCTCTTTCATATCCGATGTATTTTTGTACAGTTCGCATTCTCAAACTTGCATAGAAATCTTGAATGTATTTAAAATATTCATATAATAGCTGTGATCTAAATAAGCCGCTATCAGTCCATACAATTGGGCTAACGTTAATGCAAAAATCACACCTGCTCAAGCCAGCTATAAAATTCATACTGTCTTGACCCTAAAAGGGCATCAAGTTTTGTACTATCGAAAATTGTATCGCCAGATTCAATTGACAGATCAAGCGGGTTCCATGGTTTGAATTCTACCCCAACGCCATATTTCTTTGCGACAGCCGTAGCCGCATCTAACAAGCTGAGGGTTTCGCCGCCTATATTGAACACTCCGTTTTCTGTTTGACTCAGTAACGAAGTCTTCAAAATTCCCTCACAAATATCCCCTACATGAGTAACGGTGCGCTTTTGAGACCCTTCACCAAAAAGCGTTATTGACTCGCCTTTCTGGGCTTTACCCAGCATAAATCCAAGCGTTCCGTAAGAATAGCTCCCGCCTAACAGATTGCCATAAGGAACACAAATCCGATAGATGGTATAGTTTAACCCAAATGCATTGTGATACATTTGCAGGGTCTCTTCCCCGGCATACTTGGTTAAAGCATAAATCGTTTTGAATTCTTTTTCGGCATCTTCCTTAAGAGCAACATCCTTTTGGCCCTTATACACTAATCTGGATGAAGGAAAAACAACCCTGATTTTGGGATTCTTTTTCTTAAGCGCATCCAGGATGTTAAGGAGTCCAATCTGATTGACGCAAATGTAGTCGTCATATTTATTGAACCCGGCGGCAGTGCCTGTCAGTCCGGCAAAGACAAAGACCGCATCTGCATCAAAATCAAGCTGATCTACACTTCTAGGATCTGTAACATCAACCTGAAGGTAGTCTGGATGACTGTCAATAGACTCCGCTCTATTGCTGCAAACCAGCACTTCACCCCGATTTTCTTTTAATGCCTTTACCAGATGGCGGGCAATGTATCCGTTTGCGCCAATAACAATTGCCTTCACAATTCAGAACCGTTTGAGTTAAGGATTTCAGAAACGATATAGGTTGGCCGCTCCTTTATAGACTCAAATATCTTACCCAGATACAGCCCTATAACGCCCAGCGTAGAAATGATTAGCCCGGAGAAAAACGTAATTGCGATAAACAAGCTCGTCCATCCCTGAACTTTAATCCCGCCTTTTAAGAAAAGTACCACTTGAGAGAAGGCAATAAGCGTGGCGATCACAGCAATTATCAATCCTAAATTTATAATCAGGCGAAGTGGCTTATCAGAGAAGGACACAATCGTATTCATCGCCAGATTCCATCGCTTCCTGAAAGAATAAGAGGATGACTTTCCATCCTCACGGTCCGCATGTTCAATCTCAACTTTGGCGATGCGAAATCCCACCCATTTAACCAGCATCGGATAACTGCGGTGATAATCCCGCGTGTTCTTCAGTGCATTAATCACCTTACGATGAAGCATCATGAAATGAGCAACCGTCGGGTCTTGTTTAACCCCTGTCAAATAGGTCATGACTGCATGAAACGACCGCGATGTGAATTTCTTAAAGAAGCCGTCCTGACGGTTCTTGCGGCTTGCCAGAACGATTTCAGAGAAGACCTCCGGCACACTGGCGCACTTGTGCGTGACCACGCCGCCCACTCCCCCTGCGCCGACTATCAGGACCTTACTCATCACACCCTCCTATATTTCTCTTTAAATTCGGGGTTACTTGTGCTT
>JAAXWV010000259.1 GCA_013334845.1 Candidatus Roizmanbacteria bacterium
CGGTAGCGGAGCGCTTGCTTTGAACCACATTATCAATAAGTTCTAAATGCAATCTTACCTGCTTCATCACGCATTACTCCTCATTGTTAAAAGTCATAGTACAACGCCCTAACCCTCGATTGCGATCAGAACCGACGGCACGGGTTAACGGCAAAAAACGTTCTATCAACTCAAAACTTCCTTTTGAATTTACATCACACGTTATCTCTGCTTGTAAGATACAGGGGACCACGACCTCCATGCCTCGCAAGCTTTTATTTTTTGCATTTCCTGATTTATGATCAATGGCTGTTGAAAACAAATCACAGAACAATGCAGAACGTACATCTGCAGAATTTGAAGGCATAAGAACAAGTGAATCATTTTTATCCAAATCTGCATTGGACACCCTGATTTCCCCATCCCTCCCATTACACCCGAATAGTCTATCAACAGTTCCTTTAGGGATATGTCCCCAACTCTCCAGACATTTGGCTGAATCCTTAAGTATACCCTTAAGCTCTCTTCCCGGGAGGACGGGCAGACCCCACCTATTGCGTCTCACAACGCTGTCGAGACCTGAACCCATGCCTTCCCCGTTCCCTACATGCCAAAAATCATGTAATTCAATATTCAGAATTCTTGATGTCTGCGGCATTGTTCTATCCTTTCTGCATGATGGAGTTTAGACTGATAACATCACCTAATGGTGTATAGCTTCGATTGTTTATCTCCTTGGTGAATGGGCTTTCTTCAGGTTTGTCAACTCTCAGCCTTTTCATAATTGCATCGAATTCTTCTAAATCTAACTCATTACCTTTTTTTATCATCTGTCTCCACCTTTGATAGATCTCAGAGACCAAATGAGGAGACCTTGACATTTCCGTCAGCAATCTGCGGGCATATGAGCTCGGAAACACATTATTCTGATCGTCTGTTAATAATTCATTGAGTTTTTTAAGGTCAGAAAACCGGGGCAAGTCGCTCGCGGAGCTATCACATACGTCATAAGCACCCATTATTTTTGAATAATAAGTGCCGTCATGACTATAGGTCTCTACATCATTTAAAATTCTATCATACTTTCCGATAGATGAAGTAGTGACCCGATAAAAAGCAAGACTTGAAGGCTTAAATCCTTCTGAAACTGTCGATTGTTTCTTGCAATGGGCACAGAGAGATTCTGCGAGTGCATAAGCCTGTAAAAATGGTTGACCTGTCTTAATAAAGGCAATCCCTCCGCAAGCCGTCAATTTTTCTGGAAGTTTATCAATTTCACTATGCAAAGGCCCGAGCTGTTCATGAGAAGCTGTTTCAAATGCCTGAAGAAACACATTGAGATATTCAAGTGCGAGATCCCCTCTCACAATAATCGTCATATCGTCACCCCCCAAGACCAATGGCCGGGCAGGCAGAATAGAGTAATGACCTTTATTTTGAGCATTAGGGATTAAGACTTTCTCAGTAGCAACTAGAACAGCATTTCTTGTGGCAGTTGCAATAGCACAGGAAAAATTCCAAAATAACTCCTGATACCGTGGTAAATTTTTCGTTGCCTCTTGCAAAGATTGTAATGCGACACCAAGTCCATTACCATCGGCATGGATGACACCAAGGGTTCTTTCAGCACCTTCGAGAAAGGGCATTAGCCGGTTATTACCATCATCTTTTTCGTCAAAGCTATGAGCCCATACATGACTCTTACAAAAAACTTGAGGGAGAAAGTGCCGCCCAACATCGTCAGACCCGTTATTCATTTTCCGCTTACGGGATGTGGAATTGTCAAGCCATTCATCGCCTTTTTTTTCAACTCCGGCTCGACCGGTTCTTGACGAAAATTGTACAAATGGACCAGCTTCAGGCAATGATACTGGCGGGTTATTGCGTCGCGACAAAAGCTTTCTGATCCCTAACTCAACAACTTCTTGTTCAGTATTGCCTTCCTCTAATGCATCGACCCACTCCAATCCTGGACTATAATGACTGATTAATAGAGTCCAGAGATTTTGCAGCGCAATAGCATCTTCTTTATTGCTTAGCAACGCAATAAAAGCCCCGCCCGCCCGTCGTAAAAACCGGACCTTTGCGACATCTAATGAAAGTGCATCTATTACCTTTTGAAGAAGATCATCAGAACCGGAAAATTGGCATAACTCGTCGACCAACCTGCTGGCACCAACCATATCTTTCAATTTGCCGGTCTCCAAAATGTATTGCTGAATACCTCGCGCTTCAAAGCAATATGAATACATCAGGTTACTTGACATAACTGCGGCGTTAAGGTGTACTTATAGTAAAGCGTACTAACTGCATTCAGGAACCGTGAGAGGTTTTGTACTTTCCGATAATGCTCTGCGGGCTATTCTTGTCGCGCAAACATTGGCGAGTGTGTTTGCCCTTGTACCTTTACGTGGCATTTGATGCCGGCGTGTGTTTGATTTCGTGGGCGGCTCCGCGTTATCGACTGCCCAGCGATGTGATCTTGATGACTTTTGCCGGATACACGGTTGTTTACATTGCTTTGCGTCTTGGATGGATATCAACTCCGCTCAACGAAAACATTTCACTGAATCTGGAGGCGAATATCTAGTGCGCGTCATCTGTGTTTTTGGGACGAGACCCGAGGGCATCAAGATGGCTCCCGTGATCAAACAACTCGCCTGCCATT
>JAAXWV010000260.1 GCA_013334845.1 Candidatus Roizmanbacteria bacterium
CTAGATGTTGAAACAAAAGATTTTGATATAGAGTTGTACGGAATTGGTTTCACTGATGCGATGAGATTTCTGAAAGCAGAGTATGGTGAAGAAAACGTAACTGTCAGTGGTACCACTTTTAACGTGATTCGAATAAAGATCCCAGAGAAAACAGTTTTACTTGAGCTGGGTATACCACGAATAGAGAGAGAGGGTGAAAATAAACGAGGGGAGTTTGAGACAAATTCGGTGCCGGGAATGAAGATAAGCGAAGCGGCGGTATTTCGTGATCTGACGATGAATAGTATGTATTACGATCCTTTAGCGAAAACGTTACTTGATCCATATGGTGGCGTAGGCGATATTCGAGATGGAGTAATGAGAGCTTGTGATTTGCAAACCTTTATGAAAGATCCTGTAAGAGTGTTGCGTGTAATGCAATTTGTAGCCAGATTTGGTTTTAGAGTTGAAGAAGGTTTGGAAAATCTGTGT
The DNA here is from genome assembly GCA_013334845.1 of Candidatus Roizmanbacteria bacterium. Taxonomy (GTDB): domain Bacteria; phylum Patescibacteriota; class Microgenomatia; order UBA1406; family GWC2-37-13; genus JAAXWV01. The sequence continues at coordinate 472 of JAAXWV010000260.1, forward strand.
GCTGATATTGTTCGAAGTGATGATTTGCTGCCGATTGATGAGTCAACAGTCAAAGAAAAAATAATATGGTTTGAGGAAGGTGTCGGAGAGTTGGGGAAAAATGAAAAAGGAGTATTGATTCCTGATGGTAGTCTTGTGAAAAAAAGAGTAATGAGAGAATCGGAGATCAAGGGAGTGACAACAGAAAGATTGACGGCAGAAGTAACCAAGATGCTTCTTAAGGCAGTGGATCCTTCTGCTGGCATGGAGTTTTTGCGCAGGATTGGATATCTTGAAAAATATTGGCCGGAACTGTCTGCTTTGGTTGGACTAACACAGAATGAGAAGTGGCATCGAGAGGGAGATGTGTGGACTCACACACTACAAGCATTGAATGCGGCAAAAGAAATACTAAATAGAGAAGAAATGCTAGGAAGAATAGTTGAAGATGAAAAAGATGTCTTTGAATTGACGGTCATGTTTGCCGTGATGTTACACGACGTGGCAAAAGTAAACCCTGCAAATGATGATGGGTATGACTTACACGATAGCGAAGCGGTATGCAAGCCATTGATCAAGAGGTTTTTTTCTCGAATGAGCCATGTGACAGTGAGCGAGCAAACCAGGATGCGAGTGATTGTTTTGGTGAAAGAACACATGAATTATTTGGCGATGTGGAATAGAAGAAAAGATGGAAAAGATGTCGAAGGTGAGACAAAAAAAATGTATCTTCGCTTGAAGGGTGACAGTAGTCATCATGTTGAGGCGAGTTTGTACATGGAAGCAATAATTAATGAAGCTGATGTAAGAGCCAGGAATCCTAATGGAGTTAACTTTAAACCGTTAAGGGTAACGGATACCATGGTTGAAGGATCAGTAGACTGGGCGTACAAAAAATCGATTGATCTGGCTGTAGAAGTCAAGCATGGACCAAAGTTACCCAAAAAAGAAATTCTAGATCGGTTGGGTGTTGAAAAAAATACCGATAAGTGTTGGATTGGTGTGATGTTTCGGTGTTTGAGTCTTGATGAGATAGATGGAATTGTAAAAATAGGCGATGTTGACGACTTAACAAATAGGGCAAAAAGATATCGAGATTCATTTACTTTATTGGTTCGAGCCAGAGGTCAGATGAGTGGTAAAACTGAAGACATGATTTGGACCGAAGTGAGACAGGCGGACGATCCGAGAGTATTATTGGAGGTTGAAAAGCAGATTTAACATAATGATTTCAGTTACAATAATGATGCGATTAAACTATCAAATTTATTGAAATAGCAACAATGGATATTATCGAAAACACAAGTTTCAAAGGTGAGGAGTTTAGAATGCGAAAAACTGACAGGAAACCCAGTGGTTCATTTACTGTTGAAAAAGTTGTTGACAGAGTTACCGGAGCGTTAAATCCATTGAGTGTTGTTAACGTAAAATATGGGACTGGTGAAGTTGCGCATGAAGCAAGTATGGTGATTAAGAAAGCAATTATTTTTAACGTATATGTGGAAATTGGTAATGAGAGAAACAATATGACTTCTTCCGATACCGCAATATGCAGAAATCCCGGGGTAACAAAAGAGTCTTATGCTTCGAATATTTATTACGTTTTTTATGAACGCCAAAAAACAAATGGACAATTTGCTATTTATTTCCGCAAAGCAACAAGTATAACTCCGTATAACTGGACAGTACCGGATACATTGGCAAATCTCGGAAACAACAGAAATGTCAGAACAATAAGTAGCTTTCCAATATCGGCGAGTTTTTCTTTTGAATCGGATAGAACAGGTAAATGGGGTATTTATCAAACTTACTGGAATCCTTATTATTCAAAATTTGAACAAAGTATGATTGCACAAAGTAATAGTTCGGAGAATAGAAACTTAGTAACATTTCTTTATCCACTTATAGCAGGACGTGCAACTGCTCAGTTGGCTTCGTTTGTAAATCAGGCAAATGATAGCACAAGAATATTCTCTGGGGTAGGAGGATTGCCTTTTACTACTACTAATACTATTACTATTGGAGACACAACTAAAAAGCCGGTACTAACTATGAGCAACGGAATTCCAACTATCCCTTATGGATTATTCAGAGTCTGGCTTGTATATAACAAAGACTCCGCGGGTTATTCAATGCTCTATGCAAAGGGTAAAAAAATGGCAATAATAGGAAGTATAAGAATAATAGAA
>JAAXWV010000041.1 GCA_013334845.1 Candidatus Roizmanbacteria bacterium
ATAAAATCAGTACCTCGTTTAAATGATGGATTTTCCGTATATCCGATAGGTCCGTTCCATATAATAGTTTTGGCCTTGGCAATAATAGAGCCGAAAACTGCCTGGGTCTCGGGGCCAATATCATAGATCGCTTCTTTACCGGTAATCTGATCTATTTTTTTTACTGTCCCGCTATTTTCATCATCTTTCGAATCGGAAGTCACCACATCCGATGGGAGAATTATCGCAGTATGTCGGCGAGCCGCAAGAAAGAGGAGACGATGAGCATTCTCTGATTTTTCGTATTCACAGAAACTACTTCCAATATTGACTCCTTGCGCGCAGAGAAAGGTGTTGGCAAGGCCGCCACCGATTAAAACATAATCGGCAATCGTCATTAGCTTATCAATCAGACTTATTTTTGACGAGATCTTTGCTCCTCCAATAATTGCTACAACCGGTTTGCGCGGTTTCTTTATTGCTTTCGATATCATCTCAATCTCCCGTTTGAGGAGAAGGCCACCGTATCCGGGGATATGTTGAGGGATTCCTACCACTGAGGCGTCGGTTCGATGACTTACTCCAAATGCATCGTTTACAAACACATCAGCTAAAGCTGCTAATTTTTTCGAGAAACCGTTCTCATCATGTTTTTCTTCCGGGTAAAAACGGATGTTTTCCAGAACGAGAATTTCCTGTTCATTCTGCTGAGTAAATGTCTCAGGTTTTTCTGTCATAAAATCATCAATCAGTCTGATGTTATAGCCTGGCAGGTAATCTTTGAGATGGTCAACTACTACTTTCAAGGAATATTTGGGATCTCGTTTTGGAGGTCGATCGAGGTGGGAGACGATAATGAGTCGGTTATGATGTTTTAATAAAAACTGAATAGTGGGAATTGCTTGTTTGATACGTGCATCATCAGCTATGGTGTAATTTGGGTTGAGGGTTACGTTAAAATCGACTCGTAACAACACTTTTTTCCCCTTGAATGGGCTTTTATCGATATAACGAACTGATTCGTGGTTCATAGGTAATTTGCTAATTTTTCAACGAGGTCGACCATCCGGGTAGAGTACCCCCATTCGTTATCATACCAGCCGAATGCTTTCACAAAAGTACCGTTAATGACTTTCGTGTAGTGCGGATCAAAGATACTTGAGTAGGGTGAGCCAATAAAATCAGACGAGACAAGGACATCCTCTTCATAGCCTAAGATACCCTTCATCGATTCCACAGATGCCTTTTTAAAAGCGGCATTTACTTCTTCCACGGTTGTTGGTCTCTCTACCACGACTGAGATATCGGTGAAAGAGCCGGTGGGTACTGGCACTCGAACTGACATACCATCAATTTTCCCTTTGAGCTGAGGAAGGGTTTTAACCACTGCCTTTGCTGCCCCGGTTGTTGATGGAGCGATATTCAATGGTGCTGCTCGTGAGCGATCGGGATTTTTATTTGCATCGTCCAATAAACTTTGGGTGAGGGTGTAAGCATGAGTGGTTGTCAAAAAGCCGGAAACCACTTTATATTCCTGATCGAGCACTTTGAAAAGAGGTGCTGCACAGTTGGTGGTGCAGGAAGCATTGGAAATAACCGTTTCCGTTCCCCAGTCGATTTTATCATCATTTACGCCAAGTACCACGTGAGGAGTTGCATCGTCTTTACTGGGGGCGGTGAGGAGCACTTTTTTTACCGATCCTTTTATATGCTTCTCAAGATCTTCCTTTTTGGTGAAAGCTCCAGTCGCATCGACTACAACATCAACTCCATAGTTATTCCATGGGATTTCGGCCGGTTCAGCACTAAGCGATGTAGCTATTTTAATATCACCCACTTGAATGCCGTCGGGTAAGGCGGTCACTTTCTTATCAAATTTTCGATAAACAGAATCGTATTGCAATAGATAAGCAAGGAGGTCGTTGGGGGTTTTTCGGGTATTAATAAGGACAATATCAAACGCTCCCCGGGAAGCAGCGATGCGAGTAAATGCGCGACCGATCCGCCCGAAACCGTTCAATCCTACTTTGAGACGCATAGAGTTGTTATAAATTCATAATGACACTCATGGTTGATAATGATGATGAGTGGTAATGTAACGAATTGTCTTTGAAGCTCCTCTCATAACTAGAGAATGGGTGACAATGGTATGTTTGTTAAATTGTACGCCTGAAAGCAAGGGTCCGTCAATAATTCCGGTAGCTGTAAAAGTATTTTCATCACTTTTTACGAGATCGCTACTGCGGTAAATACGGGAAAGATCACTAATGCCTGCTTTGCGTATATGTTCTTCAGCCTGTTTATCTTTTGGTTTAAAGCGACAGAGTAGCTCTCCACCGAATATTTTTATAGCAGAGGAGGCAAGCACCGCTTCGGTACTTGCACCGATTCCCATAAGCAAATCAACTCCGGAATCGACTACACAAGGAGCAATCCCTCCAGCTACATCGCCATCGGTGATGAGGCGAACTCGTGCACCGGCTTGACGAATTTCTTCAATAAGTTGTGTATGGCGAGGACGATCAAGTACGATAATAGTCACCTCTCTCACATCTTTTCCCTGGGCTTTGGCAACTTTTTGAATAGTATCAACAGTTGGAGCATCAAGATCAATCACATCTTTTCCTGCCGGGCCAACTGCAATTTTCTCCATGTAAGTATCGGGAGCGTGAAAGAGAGAACCTTTTTTCCCGGTAACGATGACTGATATCGCATTGTAACGCCCATATGCAACACTATCAGTACACTCGAGTGGATCTACGGCAATATCGTATTCAAGATCAGCGCCCTTCCCGACAATCTCTCCTGTGTAGAGCATAGGCGCTTCGTCTTTAGTTCCCTCACCAATAACCACTTCAGCTTTAAAATGAATCTGATTGAAGCGTGAGCGCATCTCATCGACTGCTGCCTGATCAGCAGCATTTTTATCGCCCCGGCCAATCCACTCTGCGGAAGCAATAGCGGCGGCCTCTGTCACTCGGACGAACTCAAGAGCCAGATTGCGTTCCTCGTACATAGTTAACCACGGTAAATTTGTAAAGCTTCTTCTACTGATTTATCCTCGACGGTGATCGCGTAGATGGCGTTGGCGAGCCGTACAGCTTCGTCAAACGGACGCTGGTGAATGTTGCGTCCTGTGGCATTTCCCGATGCTCCACTAATATGAATTTGATCATGAAGAGTCTGAAGAAACTGTTCTGCTTCCACATTGGATCCACCTGCGCATACAAGCTGAGTACGGCCAGCAGCTTGTACGGCTTCTTTAAGTGCTTCAGCAGAAGCGATACCTTCTTTTTTCGGGTAGTTGATTTTTACGAAATCGGCCCCTAAACATGCAACTACACCAGCTGCCCCTGCTAAGAGATGAGGTTCTTTTTCGTCTGACACAGCCTTTCCTCGCGGGTAAGCCCAGACGATGGAGAGCAGGCCTTCTTTGTGAGCTTCATATATTAGTCGAGCCGCTTCGTGAAGCTGATCCGCCTCATGCTCACTTCCCAGATATATGGTATACCCGATTCCTACAATGGGAAGTCTACTCGACTTTCTGAATTCAATAACCTCCTTTATGCCAAGCCAGTGTTTGCTAAACGGATCACTTTGTGAGGTTTTAATAAGATTGGTTTTTGAGTTGAGCTTAATGAGATAGGGAACTTGAGGGAAATCCATGCCATAGCGGGCGATGAGGCCGAGTTGAGCAGCAAATACGCCGATTTTTGCCTTTCCTGCAATCTGAAACATGTGGAGAGGATTGGCATTATCCAGTGCAATTCCCTCACCATAATAATCACTATTCAAGTGCTCTACTTTCTGATCACCAGCAAACAGCATAAGTCGTCCGACGTCGTGCGTAGCAAGGCGATAATTTTGTTCGTAGAGAGTGCGGTTTTCAGGCAAAACATCGAGAGGAATGGTGACGTTCATCATAAAGAGAAGGGTAAATTGTTAATACCGTACACAATCATACATCTGAGGCTAATTTATTGTCAAGCCTAGTATAATAATACTATATGGATACCTGTATTTTTTGCAAAATGGTGAAAGGTGAAATTCAACCCAATACTGTATATGAAGATGATAACTTTCTCGGTTTTCTCGATATTTTTCCTCGAGCGAAAGGACATACCCTCCTCATCCCCAAGACGCATTATCGCTGGGTATATGATGTCCCCGAGTTTGGCACGTATTGGGAAACAGCCCGTCTTGTAGCCCGAAAACTGCAAAAGACTTTTAATCCGGAATTTATCTCTTTTATTACTTACGGACTTGATGCTCCTCATGCACATATTCATGTAGTTCCCCGGTATTCAGGGGAGACGGAGGCAGTGTTTCCGCAGGTTAAAAAAACGACTCCAGAAGAGCTTGCAGAAATAGCTAAAATCCTGAGAGCTGTCTAAGCAGACACTTCAGCCAAGGTCTTTGCCACATATATAAACCGAGGGAATGTCTTGCCATCGCGCGTGACTTCGCCGAAAAACATCTCTTTAGGACGAATCCACAGTGAATTTTTCCCATAGAGTTTATTGTCATAGAGCGCTCGATAGACCACAAATTCTTCGAGGGTCTCACTATGATGGGCTACGCCGATAACTTCATAAAGCATTCCTTTAAAGTGGCGATAGATACCGAGTTGTATTTCTTTCATGAATTCATTATAAAATTTCTTACAAAAAACAATACCACGAATTCCACTTTAGTTCGGCTGTTTTGTCAAAATAAGGCGATTGGAGGAGATTCTGATACTGAACTCGCTTAATAATACAGGAGCGGGGATTGATTTTGGCAGCTTTTCTAAAAGCATTTTCTGCCGTAGTTGTTTGCTTATAAACGGTAAGGGAATTAACCATAGCGAGCAAGTCGAGGTAGTCTGAAGTATTATCGATAGTCTGTTGAAAATAATCAGGTTTATTACGCACATCAGGGAGGGAAGTGTCTTTTGTATAAACTACCACAGCACTATCAAAGTAAACCAGTTTCCAGTCGGGGTCATTAGCTATATTAGCAGAGAATGTTTTTGTCCAGGGAGTATTATCAGTTATCGAAAGTACGACGGTATTTATATGATAACGTTGAAAAACCTGTTTTCGCAGCGAATCATCTTCCTGCAGACGGATATAGATGTCTTGCATAAACTGTGCCGGATAGGTTTCGGGTCGATTATCCACAAACACGGAGTAGCGAGGGTAAAGCTTATAGATAGCATATCCGCCAATGTCAAAGTCGTTAAAGATGGGGCCTTTGAGATTGTTATGGAGGATAAACTCCATCCCGGGTTCATAGGCTTGGGTGAACTGGACTCCAAAACGCTTGGGGAGGTCAATGGTTGAGGAGAACCAGTTTGAATAGAAGAGGACAGCACTGAGTAGCAGTAGGACTGAGCCGCCAAGTGCAATCAGATCGGAATACGTTTTTAATTGTTTTCCCCAAGGATAATTTTGTAGGGCGATCCACCAGCTATGCATGGCGAAGCCGACATAGGGGATAGCGAGAAAGACAAAAAAAGAGAGATGTCTAATCTGATAAAAAGCCAAGAATGTAAAAACCGATAATAAGAAAGCTTCACTATATTTGCGTTTGACGAGAAGGGTAATAAGAGAAGCGAAGGTAAGTGGTGTGAGGAGGAAAAAATAGGAAATAAAAATGTTACTTAGAACACTAGAGAGGTAAAACAGATTTTGGTTTTCCACGATCGAATATCCATAGTTTCCGAAAATCAAAAACGGGTAAAGAGCTCCTTTAAGAAAGTTTGGGTTGATGAGTAAACAGATAAAAGAGATTATGATAAGGTGTGCAGCACGTGAACTTAGTAATTTATTAAAGGAGCGGTGTTTCATAATAAGCTTCAACAACCAGACTCCGAGTAAAAATATGCCGAATACAAAACTGATATGGATATTAACCCAAAACACCATAACGAAAGGAAGGCCATAGGCAAGACGAAGATACTTTTCACTATATGTCATTGCGGCAAGAACATAGATAAAAAAAAGATAAGCAAACAATTCAGGGCGAATCATCAGGCGGTCAAGCAGAAGCGGAGTATAGAGTGCAGCGGCTAAAATAAGAGGCCCAAATGAAGAGTATTGTTTCCCGAGCCAGAAGAGTAGGGCCAGAGTGCTCATGAGTAGTACAACCTTTACTACCTGAAGCGCATTGACAGCGAACCAAGAAGTGAGTAGATAGAAAATAACTTCAGAAAACCAGTGATGGTTGATAAAAGGGAAGGAAGGGTTTGTGTAGGAGAAGAGGTTGGTCGCGGGGATGACATGAGTTTTTACAATAATTTCACCTAGTTTGAGGTGACGTCCCAAATCCTGAGAGAAGTCGTTGCTAGTCGTGAAGATGAGTCCAAAAAAGAATACAAAAAAACATAATCCCAGTACCACATATGTCCATCTCCTCATAGTATATATTAGTATACGCTACTAGTTGGGTTTGTGAGTGAAAATCTGGACCTTATTTTGTTTATAGTCTACTGTCACCGTATCTCCTGGTTTGAGTTTTCCTTCAATGAGTTCAAGCGCCACTTCATCGACAATCAGCTCATTCATAATTCTTTTGAGAGGGCGTGCACCATATACTTCATCAAAGCCCACACTCTGAAGATGTTTTTTCATAGATTCAGAGACTTCGAGGGAAAGTTGTTGTTTTGTCAGACGTCCAGAAAGGTCAGTGATTTGCAGCTCGACGATCTCCTGAAGCATCGCATCGGTAATCGGGTGAAAGATAATGAGTGAATCGAGTCGGTTTATAAATTCAGGCTTTAAAAACGAACGAACGCGATCAAGTATCTGTTGTTCTTTCACTTTTTCGTCACCGGATTCACGGAATAACGCACTTCCTAAATTGGAAGTGAGGATGAGAATAGTATTTTTAAAGTTTACCGTGCGGCCGCGACCATCAGTAACTCGTCCGTCATCCAGAATTTGAAGAAAGATGTTGAACACTTGCGGATGAGCTTTTTCTACCTCGTCTAACAAAATGACAGAATAGGGCTTGCGGCGTACAGCTTCGGTAAGTTGTCCCCCCTCTTCATATCCGATGTAGCCGGGAGGGGCTCCGATGAGGCGAGCCACCGTGTGTGGTTCCTGATACTCACTCATATCGATGCGGATCATTGCCTTTTCATCATTGAAGAGTTGATATGCGAGCGCTTTAGCAGTTTCCGTCTTTCCAACGCCAGTTGGTCCCAGGAAGAGGAATGAGCCGATAGGTTTATTTTCTTCGCTGAGCCCCGCACGGTTGCGGCGAATAGCATTGGCAATTTTGGTGAGTGCATGATTTTGTCCAACAACCCGATTTTGCAATTCTTTCTCCAAGAGGGCCAGTTTTTCAGATTCGGAGGAAAGGAGGCGTGTTACTGGAATGCCAGTCCAACGAGCTACAATTTTAGCCACATCTTCATCATTGACCTCTTCTTTTAAAAGTTTGTCACTGGCGGGAATCTGTACCCACTCTTTTTCTGCCTCCTGTAGTTTCTTTTCCAGCTGGGGTATTTCTCCATATTTTAACTCGGCGGCTTTATCGAGCAGTACTTCCCGCTCAGCCTGTTCCAGTTCAGCTCGCAATCGATCTCGATCGACTCGTAGATGTTGAAGCTGCGATATAATTTTCTTCTGTTGCTGCCATTTTTCCTGAAAAGCATTAAATGTATTTTGCAGTGTAGTTCGTTCTTCTTCGAGGGTTTTTTTTCGAACTTCAACGTCTTTTTCCCGTTTGAGTGCGGCCAGTTCGATATCAAGTTGGGTAATTTTTCGTTTCATCTGGTCAAGCTCTGTAGGCATAGAGTCTGTTTCTATTTTGGTGGCAGCCGCGGCTTCATCAACAAGATCAATGGCTTTATCTGGCAAGTAACGATCCGTAATATATCGAACGGAAAGATTCACTGCCGCGATGAGTGCATCGTCGGTAATTTTAATCCCGTGATGTACTTCGTATTTTTCTTTAATTCCACGCAGGATGGCGATAGAACTTTCAATCGTTGGTTCATCTACAAACACCGGTTGGAAACGCCGTTCCAATGCCTGGTCTTTCTCAATATACTGTCGATATTCACGAAGTGTGGTAGCTCCGATTGCATGGAGAAGTCCGCGTGCAAGTGCCGGTTTGAGCATATTACCAGCATCAACTGCCCCCTCAGCACCTCCTGCTCCTACAATTGTATGTAGTTCGTCGATAAAAAGAATGGATTTTCCTTCGGCTTTCTCCACTTCTTCGAGCAGTTTTTTGAGTCGTTGTTCAAACTCCCCCCGATAGGCAGCGCCAGCAAGTATTCCTGCCAGGTCAAGGGAAAGAATTTGTTTGTTCTTGAGCGTTTCAGGTACATCACCGTCAATAATTCGTTGAGCGAGCCCCTCTACGATAGCTGTCTTTCCTACCCCTGGATCACCGAGTAAAACGGGGTTATTTTTTCCTCTTCGGGACAGGATTTGAATCACGCGCCGAATTTCATCATCTCTTCCGATAACGGGATCAATCTTACCCGCCTTCGCGAGTGCAGTGAGGTTGACCGTATATTTTTCAAGCGCGGTTTGTTGATCGGTTGGCGCTTCGTAGCGGATGTTCATAGGCTAAAATTAGCAATTGGTATTATTGAGTGCTAATTGTATTATAACAAGAGAAGGGGAGGGAAATCAAGACATAAAAAAATTATTTCACCGGATCGTAGCCGCCTTTTGCAAATGGATGACAACGGAGAAATCGCTTCACTCCCATGGTAACACCTTTCCCGGCGCCGTACTTGGTTACGGCCTGATACATGTATTGTGAACAGGTAGGGGTGTAACGACAGAGTGAATCTCCCGGGAAAAACATGCGAGTAATCGGGTTGAGTACGATCCTTATGATCCGGTATAGCCAAATGAGCTTTAGAACAAGATATTTCATAGTACAATACTATCATGAGAATCACTATTTTGACCCTTTTCCCCCAGATGATATCATCTTTTTTTAAGGAAAGTATTATAAAACGGGCTCAGGAAAAAGGAGTAGTTGCTATCGAAGTAGTAGATATCCGCACTTATACTCACGACAACTACCACACGGTCGATGATCGGCCCTATGGGGGAGGAACAGGCATGGTTATGAAGCTTGAACCCTTGGTTGAAGCACTACATGCACAGAAACGAGGACCGAATAGTAAAGTTGTTATTACCTCTCCCCAGGGGCAGGTATTCAATCAGGCAAAAGCCAGTGAATTAAAAAAGCTGGAAGAACTGGTCATTATCTGTGGGCATTACGAGGGGGTTGATGCTCGAGTGGCTGAATTTATTGATGAGGAAATTTCACTGGGGGATTTTGTGATGACGGGTGGTGAAATTACTGCCGCAGCAATTGCTGATGCAGTTACTAGATTGATTCCTGGCGTGCTCGCGAAAGAAGATGTAACAGTCAACGAAAGCTTCTATTTTGTCCCGCTATCTGAGGTGAAAGCAGCAGTAGGGGAAACGCCGGAACTGCGAGCTCTTGCCGAGTGCGGCGTAAAACAGGTGCAACTTCTTGAGTATCCTCAGTATACCCGTCCAGAAGTTTTTGAAGGGCAGCAAGTACCAGAAGTTCTTTTA
>JAAXWV010000042.1:0-8536 GCA_013334845.1 Candidatus Roizmanbacteria bacterium
TTTCCAATGTGGTCAGGGCTCCTCTGGAAACTGAAGCATGCATAGAAGCTGCTCCGTTTGGTTCGGCACCGATCACCGTTATGTTTTCATTCTTTGCTTTTAGATAGGAAGAAACTCCCGAGATGATTCCGCCGCCGCCGATACAGGAAATTACATAGTCCACTTTTCCCTCGAGCTGTTCGTAGATCTCCTTCCCTACCGTTCCCTGTCCTGCGATAGTGTACGGATCGTTAAACGGGTGAACATACACCGCTCCCTTTTCCTCACAGTAGTTTTGAGAGGCCTGAGAAGCTTCATCAAATGTATTTCCCACGAGAATTACCTCGACGTATTTACCGCCAAATTGTTTAACCTTCTCAATTTTCTGATTGGGAGTGATAGCCGGCATAAATATCGCCCCCTTTATTTTAAGTGCTGAACAACCGAAGGCCACGCCCTGAGCATGGTTCCCGGCGCTGGCACACACGATGCCCCGCTTCTGCTCTTCTTTGGTGAGAGTGGACATCTTGTTGTAAGCTCCCCGGATTTTAAAAGAGCGGACGATCTGTTGATCTTCCCGTTTGAGATAAATCTTTGCATCAAACTGTTCTGATAATCGCTTATTAAACTGTAGCGGGGTTTTCTCTGCTACTCCTTTGAGACGCAGCGCTGCTTCTTCTATTTCGGAAAGTGATGTTTTCATAATATGGTAAAAATAGTAATAAATTAGTCAGCAGGTGTTTTGAGTACTGCGATTCGTCCTGATCGGACAAACTCTTTGATGCCAAACGGTTTCAGTAATTCGTACAGGGTGTCGATCTGTTCTTCGGTACCTGATTTTTCAACAACCAGATAGTCTTTTCCAACATGTTCGATCTTTCCCTGGGAAAGAGTTACGATATCACTCACCTCCCGTCGGGAGTTGGCGTTTTTTGTACTCACTTTAATAAAAGCGAGTTCCTTGAAAATGAGGTCGTGATCCTGTGACTCGTAGGCTTTTACGATCTCGATAATCCGGTAGAGCTGCTTCACGGTCTGCTCGATTTTGATCTTGTCTCCCCGTACTACAAGGGTAAAACGGGATATATTGGGCTGCTCGGATTCCGAAACGGTGAGGCTGTCCAGGTTGATTTTCCGTCGGAGAAATAAGTCGGACATGCGGTATAAAACGCCCGGCTCGTTCTCTGCCAGAATGGTGATGGTGTATTTGGTTTGCATAAGTTATTTCAATCTAATTTCATCAACTGCGGCGCCGGTGGGAATCATGGGGAACACATTTTCTTCCCGCTCCACAAATATGTTGAGAAGGTAAGGCCCCTGATACTGTAACATGCGGGTAATAGCCTCTTTTAACTGACTCCGCTTCGTCACTTCTTCGCCGGATATTTTATAGGCTTTGGCTACGGCGACAAAGTCGGGTTGACCGATATCGACTGCTGAATACCGTTTGTCGAAAAACAGTTCCTGCCATTGGCGTACCATGCCGAGATAGTGATTATTCATAATTACCATTTTAACCGGCAGATTTTCCTGCATCACGGTTCCCAGCTCTTGAATAGTCATCTGGAATCCTCCATCTCCCGAGACGGCAATCACTTCACGATCCGGCTGGCCGAATTTGGCACCGATCGCTGCCGGCAAGCCAAATCCCATTGTTCCGGCTCCACCTGAAGAAATGAAACTACGGTTTTTCTTGAAGCGGTAATAGCGGGCTGATTTCATCTGATTCTGTCCTACATCGGTTACTACCACTGCGTCTCCGCGGGTTTCCCGGGAAATCGTGTCGATAATTTCAGCCATGGTAATTGCTCCCTTGGCTGGTTTTGTTTCCGGATCGATGATTTGCTTTTTCTCCTCCTTGTGGAATTTGGCAAACTGAGCCAGCCACTCGGGGCGGGTCGCTTTTTTAGTTTTGGTCGTGAGCTCCTGGAGGGCGAGCTTGGCATCTGCTACGATGAGGATCTCCGCTTTAACATTTTTATTCAGTTCGGCCGGATCGATATCAATGTGGATGATTTTTGCCTGCTTGGCATAATCAGCAAGTCTTCCAGTGACTCGATCATCAAACCGCATCCCTACTGCAATAATGACATCGGCCTGATTAGTGAGCATGTTGGGTGCATAATTCCCGTGCATGCCCAAGAATCCAGCATAAAGAGGGTGATCGACGGGGAATGCCGATAGTCCCAGAAGCGTACTCGCGGCCGGAATCTGCGCCTTTTCGGCAAAAGCCAAAAGTTCTTTTTCGGCTTGGGCTAACGTGACTCCATGTCCGACAAGCATAAGTGGGGCTTTCGCATTGTTGATAAGCTCCGCGGCGAGGCGTATCTGATGGGGGTTAGGGTCGGTGTTTGGCTTAAATCCCCTCACGTTTACCTGTTTGTTATAGGAAAATTCCGTAGTCTCAAACATGGCGTTTTTGGTGATGTCGACTACTACAGGGCCGGGACGGCCTGTCCGGGCAATGTGAAATGCTATTGCAATCGTATGCGGAATATCAACAGCTCGGGTGACCTGGTGATTCCATTTTGTGATGGGTGTAGTTACCCCGATCACGTCAGCTTCCTGAAATGCATCGGTGCCTACGAGCGGTTCCGCCACCTGGCCGGTGATCGCGACCAACGGTATCGAGTCCATCATGGCGTCGGCGATGCCGGTCATCAAATTGAGGGCTCCAGGTCCGGAAGTGGCGATGCACACGCCCACTTTTCCAGTGGCTGCGGCATATCCTTCAGCTGCATGTACAGCTCCCTGCTCATGACGGACGAGGACATGTTTTAACTCTTTTTGGTACTTATAAATTGCATCGTATACGGGCATGATGGAGCCTCCCGGATATCCGAATGCTACATCGACCCCTTCCTCGAGAAGCGATTTGATTACCGCTTCAGATCCGGTTATTTTCATACGGTTTTTTCAAAATTTTTAAATACCTGTGCGATTTTTTCGACCGCAGCAGAGATGGTTGCTTCGTTAACATTGGTGAAGTTAAGCCGCATGGTGGAAAAACTTCGATCCTGTTTGGCATAGAAACAGACACCGGGCACAAAGGCGACGAATTGTTTAATCGCTTCCCAGTACACTTTTTCAGTATCGAATCGGGCTGGTGCCTCGACCCATACAAACATACCGCCCTCGGGTTGAGTCCAGGTAAATTCATCCCAGCTCAGATGCTTTTTTAGCGCATCCAGAAGGGCTTGCTGGCGGGGTTTATAGAGGGCGATAATCTGGGGAATCTGTTTGTCCAGGTGTCCGCCTACGAGGTACTCGGTGGCCAGAGCTTGTCCATAACTGCTCGTGTGCAGATCAACTCCCTGCTTGGCAATGGTCAACCATGAACCGAGCTTCGGCGGGGCCACGAAAAATCCGAGCCGGAAACCGGGTGCAAACACTTTGGAAAAGGTGCTCATGTAAATCACCTGATCGGGTGCCATCGACTTGATACTGGGCACCGGTATACCTGAATAGCGGAGCTCACCGTAGGGATCATCTTCTATCGCGAGTGCATCGTATTTTTTCAAAATCTCTGCAACCTGTTTGCGGCGCTTGAAAGAAAGGGTACGGCCAGTGGGATTCTGAAATGTCGGGTTGAGATAAGTAAATTTCACCTTTTGGGTTTTGAGTATTTCCTCCAGAGATTCGGGCACAATACCTTCGGCATCGGTCTCGATTTCAACATACTCCGGTTCATAGGGGTTAAAAGCACTCAGCGCTCCCAGATAGGTGGGCGACTCTACTGCTACCCGATCACCTTTATTGATACAGATTTTTCCTACTGCATCGAGGGCCCCCTGAGAACCGCTTGTTATAAATATTTCCTCCATTTTTGCCACAATATGTCTTCGTTTAACATAATCAACAATCGCCTCACGGAATGGAGTGAACCCTTCAGTGGGGCCATATTGGAAAAGCGAGGGGCCGTATTTTTTCACAATGATCTGGTGGAGCTCATGAATTGTCTCAATCGGAAATGTCTCCGCTGCAGGAAGCCCTCCGGCGAGCGAGATAAGGCGGGAATCGGCCGTAGCTTTTAAGATTTCACGGATAATGCTTCCGGACATCCGGTTGGTTCGCTCTGCCAGCAGGTTAGTGATATTCATAGATAAAATAGACTATATAACAAAAAAACCGCCTTTCGGCGGTGGATTTATTCTGTAAAAAATCCTCCGCCCTTAGCGGTTAATAAGAATGACAATAAGATTCTTAACAGGATTAGTGAACATGAGGTTGATTATAGGCTCACCGAAAAGAAAAAACAAGAGGAGAAAAGCTGAATGTTGCGGGGAAGAAGTCTAATTGACCGTTAAAAATAGAGTCACTTAAAGCGAGGAATTTACGGAGTGTATCGTCATGTATCGAAGAAGTATTTACAGGCTTATGCGGATGAGTTTGCGTGGAGATGTAAGTACCGTAGTGTGGGAAACAGAATATTTTATACTTTGCTCAAATAGATTGCTTTTGAGCAGGTTATTTTGTTGAAATCGCAAGCTTAAGAAATGTGTTAAATGACTTTTTAGTTATCAAAGCCTTTTTGTTTGCACCTTTTGTGCTTATGGATTAAGATTTTACTTTAATTGCAACTGTCCTTTCTTCTATTTCTTTTATAACATTTCCTAGCGTGCTCGCAAATTGCTTCAATTGTTTAAAAGATAATCGAATTGCAGAGATACCATTAACATTTAATTCTTTAGCGTTCTGATTGACTAGCTGAAAAAAGACAATATCAACCAAATTATTGTCATCTATGACATTAACCATTTGACCATCAGCAGCGAATATGGGAGGCTTGGAAAGCAAATTTAGGTTTAATTCTTTTTTAGCAAAGGTTTGTTTTGTATCTATTTTTGTAGACATTTTTCAAAATATGGAATAATTAATTTTATGATAGCACGTCTGCTTAGGTTGTCAACATCTACTCCCAAGACATCATAAGCCTTCTTAATTTCAAACATAACGGGTTTTTTACTATCTTTTTCAATCAGAATCCTAAAGCTAGAATCACGTTTTTCCACAAGTTCATCCCTTCCCTTTCTGAAGGTATCTAATGTATATATTTGGAATAAATCTGAATACACATTGTATTCTATAAGCCAATTTTTCTTATTGTTTAATACTGTGGATAAATTCATAGCTATTTTGCGAAAATATGATAACTTTTCGTCTCGTGAATTAATTTTTCGTCAAAATCATTAAAAAACTGAACTACCACTTCTATCCTATCTTCTTTTAATTTTATATACCCTGGACAGCCGAGATCATTTTCAATAAAGTTATCTTTACTAAAAATATAACATTCTCCTTTCTCCTTATTTTTTAGATACTGTGGGTTATTTGAACTTGACAATACTACTTCGGTTGGGTCATTTAGAACTCGATGTAAATTGTGAAAAATATAACCGCTCGAATCAAGAATATGCTTTAGTTCATGTTTTTTACTATTTTTAGGATTGATTTTAACTTTCAATTTCTTTCCCTTAAAGTAAACTTCACTAATATAAGGTTTCTGTGGTAATTTTGAGAGAGCAGTGTATGAGGAATAATCATAAACCATTATTTCATTATAGCACAGCTCATCAATTACCTAATACCATTATACTACAAGACCTATAGTATATCAATAATGTTACTTACTAGTCTTGATATTCTATGTATATAAAAACAGCTATACATGTAATAGTTCTATCTCGTTAATATCGGCTACGTCGGCGAAGATCATAGCCAGGCGGTCGAGGCCGAGGCCAATGCCGGCATATTTTTTTTGTGACATCACTTTAAGGGCTTCAATAAATTCATAGTCGACTGGCGAAACGGCAAGACCATGCTGTTCCCGATGTTTTTTCTCGTTTTCAAATACACTCTGGACGGTTTTCCAGTCGGTATTTTCATTGTTCCCGTTGGCCACTTCCATCCTGAACATATAGAATTCAAACCGCTCGGCGAGATAGGGCTTCTGTATATTTACCGTGCAAAGGGGCGAGATACGGGCGGGAAAATCGGTGAGGAAAAAGGGGGTTTTGGGTAGTTTGGGCTCGATTTCATTTACCAGAATCTGATCAAAAAGTTCTCCCCAGGTGGCGTTTTTCGTATTGTATCCGCGCTTTGAGCACCACTGCGTCATGGCGATATCATCAAGTATGTTTTCCAGGTCGACTTTCAGGTGTTGGTTGAAAAGCTCCACGAGGGAGAAGGTAGGCCACGGGTCGGTGAGAGAGATGGTGTGGGATTGATAGGTAAGGGAAGAATTTTCGAGGATGACGTGTGGAGAGCTGCTTGCCTTACGCAAGGAGATTGCATCGTCGTATTCACTCCTCGCAATGACAGAGGAGTGGATATATAGTAATAAGTTTCGTGTGTCGGTCATAATCTGGTCGTAGGTGGCGTCTTCGCGATACCATTCGAGCATAAGAAACTCAGGATTATGAAGAGAACCGGCTCCTTCAAGATTGCGAAAAGATTTTCCAATGGCGAAGCAGTTGCCGATTCCTTTGGCGAGCATTTTTTTGAGGCCAATTTCCGGCGAGGCCGACATAAATAGCTCACGCTCCCCTGCCCGGGTTGACCAGGTTGTTTTGAAGGGGTACAAGTTTGGCTCGACGGGAAGGGCGTTATTAAGTACCGGGGTAATCACTTCATGGAAGCCTTGATCGAAGAAAAATGACCGGATCGCTTTAATGACTGATTCGCGGATGAAATAGGGGTGCATGAATGATACGTGGTAATTAGTACTTCTGGATCCCATTCTTAATTCTTAATCGTTAATTATTAATTCTTTTACCCCGCACATGAACTCCGGTTGGGTGCAGCCGAGACATCGGTTTGTTTCGTTTGTATTGTACCATAGCTCCAATCGCTTTTTCATCTGTTCAAAGAGATCTTCTATGGAATCGTTGATAGTGCCAATGGGCATCGTGCCTTCGCAACAGCCATATATGTTCCCGTCGGACATGAGCGAGATTTGATAACAACCGAGCTCTTTTGGCGGAAATACGTTGGGTAGTTTCATTACCGCTTTCATTTCTTCGTTGGTGAGAAAATCAAAGCCCTCTACTTCGCCGGTGATGTTTGAGGTTGGATGATTCTTGAGGTAGGCCGGTGGTTTGCGGGGGTGATAGGTGATGGGGGTATTATTCAGTTCATTTGTTACAAATTGTTCAAATTTTTCCCGCTGCGGGAGATTTTGCCGGGTGAGAATGGAGAAAATCTCCGTGTGAAATCCCATCTGTTGTGCCTTTTTAATATAATCGATGCTTGTTTGAAAATTACCTTCTCCCCGATTTTTGTCGTGATACTTCTCTACTCCGTCGATGGAAACCAGCAAATTAACGGAGTTAGGATGTTGAAGAAGGTGAAGCTTGTCGATGGTGCCATTCGTGATAATTTGGACAAAGAAACCCTGCTCGTTGAGTGTATTTACTACTTCCGGAAAATACGACAGCGCAAAGACTTCACCTCCGCAAAAGGTGATCGTTTGCAACTCGTATGACTTGTGATATTTTGCAACAAAATTAATGATTTGTACCGGTGACAACATATCGCCGGTCTTTTTGGTATAGCAGATCTTGCAGTGCAGATTGCACTTCTCAAGCGGGTTGATATAGAGATGATGAAGGGCGTTGGAGAGATGGTTGGAAACGGCACTGTTCATATATTTTGTGTCATCCTGATCAGCCGAATCGGCGGGTTCAGGATCTTTATAACTGAATGAACCTTATTTTATAATGAATTATCTCAAATGACTAGCCATTGTTATTACACCTACATTCTTGCTTCAAACAATAATGGAACCCTTTATATTGGGGTAACAAATAATCTTGAACGGAGATTGTGTGAACATAAAAACGGATTGGTACCGGGGTTCACCAAACATTACGCAATTCATAGACTTGTTTATTATGAAGAATATCATTCTGTTGATGAGGCGATAGCGCGAGAAAAACAGGTGAAGAATTGGCACTGGGAATGGAAATACAATCTCATTCGAGAGAAAAACCCCTTGATGAAGGATTTGTCGGCACAACGGTAATAGGGTGGAGTTGTATAGATCCTTCAACTTCGCTCAGGGTTTTGTAGTACGGACAATTGATTAGTGCTTAGAATTTGGTTATTGTCTGAGATTTGATGCTTTTACGATTGATCCTTCCCCGTCGTTTCTCGTTCCATGTATAATCAATTCATGAGCCTGAAAAAGTTATTCAGTCCTACATCGATTGCCATTGTTGGAGTATCGCATGAGCCGAAAAAAGTCGGTCATCTCGTGGCAAAAAGCCTTCTTGAGCAGGGATATAAAGGAAGAGTCTATTACGTCAATCCTAAGGGCGGCACAATCCTTGGAAAAAAAGTATATAAAGCCCTCAAAGATATTGAAGAACGAATCGATCTTGTTGTCTTGGCAGTTCCTGGCCCGGTTGCGCTTACGGTACTTGATCAGATGTACGGACTGGGGATTCAGCACGCGGTACTCTATGCTGCCGGCTTTAAGGAATCAGGTATTGAAGGGAAGCAGTTGGAAGATGAGTTGAGAATAAAAACAAAACGGTATAGTATCACTTTGCTGGGG
>JAAXWV010000042.1:8546-9521 GCA_013334845.1 Candidatus Roizmanbacteria bacterium
AAACTGTATCGGTTATGTAAATACAGCCCTTGGGGTCAATGTCACCTTTCTCCGTCACCTCTCTCCCATAGGAAATATCGGCTTTATCTCCCAGTCGGGCGCACTTGGAAGCGTGATGGATGACATTTTTGCGGCCCGTCCTACCCTCGGTTTCTCATATTTTGTCAGCTTGGGGAACAAAACAGTTATTGATGAATCTGATGTGCTTGAATACCTCGCTCAGGATTCTCACACGAAAGTTATCGGCATGTATCTCGAAAATGTGCGGGATGGAGAACGCTTTAGGAAGATGCTTGCTGCTTACGCTCACAAAAAACCTATCATTATACTCAAATCGGGGACGACTGATATCGGGTCAAAAGCGGCTATGTCACACACCGGTGGTATGGTTGGCAACGACCAGGTATTTGATGCACTTTTAAAACAGTACGGGGTGATCCGGGCAGAGAACTTTGAGGAATTTTTTACTCTCTGCAAACTCTATTCTTGCGGTCGCATTCCTCAATCAAATAAAATTTGTATCATTTCTAATGCGGGGGGTGCGGGAGTGCTGCTAACCGATGAAATGTATAAAAATTCCTTCGAACTCACTCCTTTGAGTGATCAAGGAAAAGAGAATGTCAAGAAATCGCTCGCTCGATGGAAACAGATGAATATTCATAATCCGATTGACCTGCTTGGAGACGCTACTTCGATTGAATATAAAACTATTTTGAAAATTATTCACGAAGAAAATAGTGTTGGCTGTATTCTTGCACTTCTCACTCCGCAAGCAAATACCGATGTAGAAACGATTGCAGAGTGTCTTAAAGAGGCACAGGGCGAGAATACAAAACCGATTTTTCCGGTATTTATGGGTGAAAAGTCAGTCTATAAGTCCTGGAAGATTTTTGAAGAGGGCGGCATGATGGATTTCGCTTCATACGATCACGTAGCTCAAGTGCTTCGAAAGGTGCGATGGCGGGAAGATTATAG
>JAAXWV010000261.1:0-1377 GCA_013334845.1 Candidatus Roizmanbacteria bacterium
CGGAGGCGGACAACCAATGCCAGCCATAAAACGCCTATACTCCATGCACCTAACGATGGCGTAAGCCGCTCTGGAACGCGGAACATGCAGCGGCATCGCCGCGAGAGGCGTCGCGCTGATCACGCCGCGCAGCCGCTGAGAAAGCCCCACCGCTTGCGGTGGGGTCGTTTACTTACTGGCTCATCAAATGAGGCCTGAATTTATGATATAATCGAGAGTAGTGACATCGTTTCCCAAGGAGTTAAGGGACTGAAGAAGATGACATCAAATCGTACCAAGAGAATAGCCGCAGTTCCAACGCTCTACGCAGTTCTTCCGAAAGGCAGTGAAGGAGGGAAAGAGTTTGCCCGCATAGTTGACCTGCTACTTTTCCATGAAGCCAGGAGATCGGGCGTCAAGTTAACGGTTTTTAGCGATGCTGCAGGCGATTATCATGGGTTGGATAGTTTTGAAGGAGATGTGTTTCGGAGAGATGGCACAACTGGTCATCAGTACAAGTTTTTTCCTTCCCCTCTTAGCCCAAGTCACAGAAGCAGTATTGTTGAGAGCTTAAAGAAGACTGCTATCTCTGACAAACGCATCAAGCTAAAGAAGTGGATCTTAATTACACCTGAAGATTTGACTGAGTCAGCCACTCGAAGTGATGGAGGTGACGTGACATGGTTTGAAAATCTTCGACAAGAACTTAATGTGAAATTTGAAATCGAACATTGGGGCCATACCAAGCTAATTTCTTTAATGCTTAACACGCCTTCAGTATGTCTTTTCTACTATCCAGAATTAGTGCAAGAAGGTTCTATTAGGAAGAAAACCATTGATGATATTTATAGCCGTTGTATTGAAGGTTTAAGGGTGTTATATCGAAATATTGAGTTCGTTGGGATGTCAATTTACAAACAGGAGGCAACTAGAGGTGTTCCTATGGAGCATATCTATATACCTCTTTCGGTAACGACTGACTTAATCCAAGACGGATCAGAAGCAGTTCTGCGAATCGACCCTCTTAAATTACTGGCACCGAATTCACGAAATGTAATACTTGGAGATCCGGGCTCTGGAAAGTCCACCCTTCTCCGATTTCTTGCACTCGCTGGAAATTCTCCCGCACTTCAATCACGATATGGAGCTCAACCAGACCGCAGACTTCCGATCATTGTGATACTTCGGCGTTATGTTGATGAGTTAAAAGCACGAAAGAACCTATCGATCATTGATTATATAATTGAAAGCACTCAAGCAGATTTGAACATAAAAGACATAGATGGTAGTTTGCTCGATTATTACCTAGATAATGGCCAGACTATTTTATTTTTTGATGGCATAGATGAACTGCCAGACCCTCAATATAAGCAATTGGTTCGTGACAGGATAACTACA
>JAAXWV010000261.1:1387-2626 GCA_013334845.1 Candidatus Roizmanbacteria bacterium
GACGTTACCGTGTCGAGCTATGACGACAAGAATGCCGGTACAGCAAAAACGGTGACGGTAAGCGGAATGACGCTTGTCGGAACGGATGCGGCCAACTACACTATCAACAACATACCCTGGAAATACATTTATTGTGACGTCGCGAATTGTTGGCTACGAAAACCCGTTCCGTTTTGAGAGCAAGGAATTTCGGCATTATCGGCTTTCTAAATTACAACTTTCCGAGATGGAACAATTTGTGAAAGACTGGTATTCTATTCGTATTGAAAATGAGCGAGAACGTGACGCAAACATAGGCGACCTTATCCGTATATTTAGAGATGAAAGTAATATTGCGATTCGTGAACTTGCTGAAAACCCACTACTATTGACTATTGTCACACTAGTCCACAGAATCGATGCAGTCTTACCTGACGAGAGAGTTGTACTTTATCAAAAATGCACTGAGACTCTTTTGAATACATGGCAGACATGGAAATTCCGCGACATTGAGACAGGAAAGCGCGGTAAAATCGAACGCCGCAATAGACATCGTATGGAAGTTATCGCATATTGGATGCATTGCCAAAGTGGTGGGACAAAGAAAAGTCAACGCTCGGTAGTCCCTTATAACGATTTATTGTCTTTTTTGACAAATCATATTAGAGATACTGAAAAAGTATCAGAGGAAGAGGGCGATCCAGAAGATCTAGCGACTGAATTCTTAGAGTTTGCCAAGAAGAAAGCTGGTCTTATAATAGAAGTAGGCGATGAGATGTATAGTTTTATCCACTTGACATTTCAAGAATACCTTACATCAGTTCATATTATTAGGGAAAACGAGAAAGAGGGAATTAGAAAGATTTGGCCAACCTTTAGCGAAAATATCGAAGACCCCCGATGGCATGAGGTAACACGCCTATTAATTGCTGGATTGAAATCCGATGATAGTCAAGCATATTTCGTTGGAGAGTTGCTAGAGTCAAACAATGAAAGCGTGGTAGCATCGCTTCTCCTTGGAGGTCTACTCCTTGATGGCGTTTCTGCGGCCGAAGACCAAAAATGGGAAATCCTACGGAGTATTGTAAATGCTGGCATCAAAACAGAAGACTCAGATCAACTGCAGAATGTTTGTATCCTCGCAATAATCAGGGGTGGTTGGCGCGCAGGGTCGCCATGGGCTATACTCTCAGCCAGTTCAGTCTGACGCCGTGAGGACGCACGATGCTCGATGACCTCCAGCTTGACCTGATCACCGAC
>JAAXWV010000262.1:0-1027 GCA_013334845.1 Candidatus Roizmanbacteria bacterium
TATGGGACTGGAACTCCTTATTGCCTCGAAATCTAACGTAGATACATATCTCGTTTCGGGAGATGAAGCGGCAGACGCTTCCATATTGGCAGTATATAAAACTTGGGTGTCTAGTCAAACTCGACTACCTCGTCAAAACTCTGGTTTCTTAAACACTTTGCGAAGCCGAGTATGACTCGGTGAACGACCAGGGTGGTGCTTCGAACCCTTTTTTTGTGAGCCTGATCAGTCTTCATATGAAAATACGGGCTCTTGGCGTTACTTGTAGCAAAGTGAAGTAATAAAAAATCAACTACGACTCTAATTCTGATGAGGGGAAATTATGATGTAGGTAATTTTTTTTAATAAATCTTCGAAGTAGTTCCCCCTTGATGCGAGTTTTTCCATCTTGCCGATATAAAAATCCTATTTTGAAATAATCATCAACCGCTTTTATTTCTGGGGTTTTTAGGCTTACGCCTTCTGGTGATTGAGCGATATCAACGACTACACGTTTTTGTTCAGGTGAGAGAAGGTCTGTATATCGCTGTTTGTACTGAAGGTTTTGCGCTCCCATATCGAAATCTATAAATAAAAGTGGTTGTTCTCTCAAAAATGTCGATAGGCTATCAACGGTAACTCGGACATCATATACGTCTCTTAAATTGGCTCCTGGAGATAGTATTTCAGGATGTGTTTTTGCCCATTCAAAGTACTTATTTAGTAACACCGCGATGTCGAATGGTCGATAGCCAGTCAGTGTGCCAAGTGCTTGTGGAAAACTGTCATCGACTATAGGAGTCAAGCCTTGCTTTTCTAAAAGATATTCAATATATTTCTTAAGCCTTACCGGGGCTGAAAAGCTATCCATTGGTACGTTCAAGGTGCGGATGTCTGTAGGGATACCTCTTTCCGTGCAAAACTGGTTAATGTCATTTAACATATCATCACCGGGAAACTGTACTGCAACAATCACCGTATTGGCTTTATTCCATACATCGTCAAGCGCTTGAACTCTCTCTCCCTTATCTTTTAGATACGAGAATTC
>JAAXWV010000262.1:1037-2573 GCA_013334845.1 Candidatus Roizmanbacteria bacterium
ACCGACTTTAAATCTTTAGCGTTTTGGCGACGTTGCATTTTTTCAATATATTTTGTTCCGACCCTCACTAATGGATTAGGATCAGGTAGAAACAATATCTTATCGTTCAATGCCAATGAAGTAAATAAACTGGATTTACCAGCTCTTGTCGGAGCATAGACTATATGTAAACCCCGATCATTTAATGCAATACTCCTTTGCAGGTCATTATAATCATCATATAACACTGAATAACCGATACGCCATCTATCAAGTGAGAGGTAATCAATTGTTGAGATTGTCGGAATACGGGAAGTTAAATCTTGAAAGTCTGATACCCTTCTTCGTGCTGGTAAAAGAGCGCCATTCCCAACCATAAACTGCATATATTCATATTCGTCCTTTCGGCGCTGATGAATAAAATTAGGCGTTGTGTCCTTAAGTGAAGAACCATCAGTCGATATGTTGGATATCCGCTCACTCATCCTAATATTATATCAAAATACTATGGGTTATCAATACCCTATGGGACTGGAACTCCTTATTGCCTCGAAATCGAACGTAGATTTTTGATTGAAAATACTGAAGAAAATAATAGCCTCGATTTTTTGTTTTGTGAACGGACAGAGTGAATTTTGGAACTCTTTTGAGGCTGTGTTAGACAGGTATGTGGAGGTTAGCCAGAGGTTTAATTACTCTTTTCCTATTTAACCTCTTCAAACGTCACAATTGTATCTTCTCCATATTGTGCCACTGCTTGAGCTTTTCTGTCATTCAATGTTTTTTCTGCCATTTCTTTTGTTCGATATTCTCCACTATATGCCATCGTATTTTTTCTGTTTCCCAACCAATGACGCCAGGAAGTTCCATCAAATTCCACTTTCCAATATATGAGCGATTTTCTTTTAGTTGAAGTGCTGCCGCATTTTCCACAGACAAACCAACCATTTTTAGTATCTTTTTGCATGTATTCTGTAATGCCTTTGCTTTCACAGTTAGTGCATTTTATTGCCGTTGTATTTTCCATGCAACAATTATACTCTCTCATCATTTCCCCACTACTTAATATATCATCAGAGTATTACTACAATTTCAATTGGGATCGATGACATTTAGCACAGGATTTGCATAATAGATAGATCGAAGGCTTTGTACATATCCATTATGTATGATATACTATAGGGTATGAAAGAGCGAATACAGCCATCATATTTGAGTTTGCAGGAATTTGGAAAACAAATTGCTTCACATGAAGTTTCACCCGAAGAATTCCTTACCTTCATGATGGCTTTTATGCAAAAATATGAGGGAACAATAAGTTATATTTTTCAAAATAAACTAGTAATGCCAGATGGTACTAGTTTTTACATAAACAATTTCCTTAGATTTGAAGGTGACGATTTGATTGGCGCAAAAACTGAAGGACTAAATGTCAATCCGAATTCTTTCTTCGCTGACTATGATGTGAATGTAAACGGTAACATGACCTATAACATCATTGGTGGTCTGTTGGATGGGCATGCAAAGTTTCGAGCTTCTCATAGAAGAGGAGCAGCG
>JAAXWV010000043.1 GCA_013334845.1 Candidatus Roizmanbacteria bacterium
TCATTCTTCATGATTGGTCTACGCTGAAAATTCCCCTACCTCCACAGACATCGACGCATTTAAAGATTGAAACGCCAAAGGAGGTGTCAAACCCCTACCACTGGAAATCGCTTCAGGAAGGGTACAATATGCTCAACGAACTGATGCTCAAATATCCCCAGTTAGAAAAGGAGATAGCTCAAATTGCGGGGAATAGCGATATGAAAGCTGCTGGCTATGCGCAAATTGTGGAAGACCTGACCAAACTCTTCGGAGAAGTACCCGAAAATCCACTGCCCGTCGGTGCCGCTTTTTGGCATCTGGATACTGTGTTTGCACGGGTGAAAGAACTGGGTTTGAAACCGGCACTAGTATATGAACTGGCGAAAACTCAGGTGAAAGATTGGAAAGGATTGAGTGCAATGGCAGCCGATTTGGAGCGCGAGAAAAACCCGATGGTTCGAGTAGACACAGCCCCGGCTACACATTTTCATGTGAACAATCCCCGTAATCCACAACTTTCCCGGTATCAGCCGCTTAACAAGGTTCATATAGGAGTGTCGCCAACGCATGTGTGGGAGATGATGTATGAGTTGTCTACCGTGGCACAATTCATGCCAGATCGATATAACTCGGTTTCTTTAAAAAGCCCATAGGTGGTAAAAAAAGATAGGCATAGAAAATTGAACAAACTACTCAAACTTTAACCCTGATAACAAATGCTATGCTTGATAATTCTTCTTAAACCTAGCGCAATATCAACCATATAAATTACATATAAGGCTTTATGTTGAGCTATTTCTTGTATCCCCCCCCTCCTCGTGCTATACTATAGGTTTACGTTTCGAGTCCACGAAAGTAGTGGTATTTTTGAAAAGTTTCAAGAAGGAATTTATATACTATAAAACATTTATGGTTCGGTCAGAAGAAACTCTTTTAGGTATAGCTGAAAAGATTGATCCAACTTATTTACCCGTTTTGATATTAGATGGCTGTCTACATAGTCTGGGAGAGATTCCTCCATACGACGAATCCGATTATATATCGGCACATCAATTATTGCATGATCAATTTCTTGATACCTACTTTCCATTAACTGACTACTTAGTACACAAGGGTGGTAATGATGCGATACAACCACGATTAGATCAGAAATTGCAGTATGGTGATTTGATTTTTGGGCTTAATGACTTCGAGGCTACTATTTCCAGGCTTAAACCAAATGCGTTATCTTCAGGAAAACAAATGGGGCTGGAGTTGTGGGACGCCATTGGTAATAGTACCCGTGCATTTTGGGATCCGCAAGCGGTTGAATCTTATCCTCACGCATATGCTCAAATAGTCGAATGGAGAGGCAAATGGCAGAAGCTACTAAAATCACCAAGAAGCTCCGTTTTTCGTACTGAAGAAAAATGTAGAAGCGACCTATTATCATGTACAGAAGAATCTTTTAGTTATCTGATGGCGCTAGAAGGTGTGGGCCAAAATTTACCCAACTTGGAAGGCAACGAGAGAAATGTATTTCACACAGGTTTTAATAGACTTCAGGAAGTCGTGTTTAGACACTTAACAGTTTGTTCCCTAGCTTATCCGACTTTTGTCTCAGAAGTCAATTTTCCAGTGAGTTTAAATTTTATAAAAGGAGAGGAAGGACCTGATTCGCATGGACCGGACGGACATTTGTCTGCAAAAGAAAAAATGGCCAGAAAAAAATGGGAAATTATTAAATAAACCAAACTGATATATGGAAATTAGAACAGGGAGAGGAGTCGGCAATGTGCCAGACAATGCGTCACAGGCACGAGAGGCTTCCCCACATATTTTATGTGATATCGTCCCTTACTTAAGTGAAAAGGCAGCAGCTAGCGACCATTTAAAGCATTGGAAGGATCTATTTGCCGATCTCGAAAATATACGTAACGGGGAACTGGGCTATATTTTTCAATCAGGAAAGAATCTGAAAGTAGCATTGCTTGAAAATGTGTGGTGGCCGAAGAAAAATTTAGAGGAGTATTCTAATTGTATCCTAGATGCATCAGATATAGAGCTTATTCAAGCACCTGATCGGATAAGAGAACTTCAGGAGGCTCTTGCTTTGCAATCACGCTTGATTCTTAGAGGATCTCGGCCCATTACATTGTCGCAATATGAACGTCATCGGATAGCAATTAATATGATGGGAGCTATGAGCGTATTAGGCAACTCAGATAATGATACGTCTAAAATATCCAGCATACGGACTCAAGTTGATGTGCCAGTTGATCCTTTAAACTTAGATACACGAAATCAATACTGGATAACGCTTCGCGAAGCCTTACTTCAAGTCCCATCCGGGGCAGATGCATTAATCGCAGATTACATGATTGCGCTTGATTATATTCCTGAGTTGGCGCGTAGTAAAGGAAAGTGGAGTATGGATCGATGGGAGAAATTTGAACTATCAACATTTTATTTGATGCAAGATATGGCGCAGCAATTTCCATTTCGCACGCCAGAGATTCAGCAATTTCACGTAATTCCCGGTGGAAAACATGACAGTTAAATCTCCCCACGTAGTATTAATTGGTCGGTTTTGGGAGTTGGGTTGGAGATTTGAGAATTCCTGACAGGGTAGCTGTCGGGGTCGGTTCAACATCATTTACAAAATCACTCACCGCTAGTTTCACCGAATCCCACTTATCTATTCCTTCCCGAGAGGTGAGAATATAAGCGCCTGTTGAGGCAGTGCCGCTTTTTAAATAGTTGCTGTCGGATAGTACGAGTGTTTTGATTTTGTATAAACCAGCGTTCTTCGCTTCGCCTATAAATTTCTGAATCACTGAGGGAGAGATGTCCACTTTTATATGCTGGGAAAGTTCATCCATAAGCGGGATAATTTTTGGGAGAAATCCGACTGAGACGACTTTATCCTTCACGGCCTCGATCACCCGTTGCTGGCGGGCTGCACGACCAAAATCAGTGCCGTCTTGTAGAGAATGTCGCGAACGTGCGTATTTAAGCGCAGTCTCACCTGTCATATGAGTAAGTCCTTTATCGAAATGGAGGTGTTCATATCGGCAGGGAAAGGCAACAGCAGGATCCTTGGTGATATTGTCGAAAAATGTTTGAAGATCAGGGTGATCCTTAAAAAGAGTGTCCCGTTCGGCGACGAGGTCGGCAGAGATCGGGCCGAGGTATTTTTCCACCTGGTGAAACTGATCATCTTTTCCACAGAGATCTTTTTCCTTTCCATCAATAGGATATTCATAATCATCGAAGGTTTTCTCTACATTTACATCAATCCCCCCGAGGATATCAATCGCCTTTTTAAAACCGGTGAAATCGACAAAAACATAGTTGTCCATCTTGAGTCCGGTTACCTCTTCCACTTTTGAAGAGAAGACGTCGCCGGTCACATTGGCATCTAGAGTCTGGACATCGGGATAGTCTTTCGGGAAGAGCTCCATCTGATAGACAGCATTAATTTTTTCGTGATAGTCGGCACCTGACTTGGTGGGAATATCTACCCAGGTATCGCGGGGGAGGGAAAGCATGTGTACTTTCTTCGTTTTGAGGTCGATATTTGCGGCAATCATGGTGTCGGTGAGGTAAGCTCCGTCGTGACCAGCACCGCCATAGCCTGCAATCAAAATGTTGAATATTGTTTTTTCCGGAGCTGGTTTTTTCGTTACGGTCTTGGTAGTCGGTTTATAGATGGCCTGGTAAAAGTGGAGGAGCTTGTATGAGATGAATCCGAGAGCCAGTACAAATACAACGCCGACGATAATTGCTATTTTTTTAAGCGACATAAAAGAACATTATATAGTAATTTTTAATTTGAAATTAGGAGATAGTTGATAGAATCTAGTTTAGAGCGTTGTCTGTCATTCTGTTGTCTTTATGTCATCCCGTGCTTGACACGGGATCCAATACCATCATTCCTACCAGGAAATCAGAAAAGCGGTGATTGATAGCACTGGATTTCCGCGTTCGCGGGAATGACGATACGGATATGCACGTCTTGTTATTTGGTTATTGGAATTTGTGGTTAGAGTTTTTCCAGTATTGCTACTTCTTTTTTGGTGAAGCCCACTTCCAGTAGTTTTTTGACAGCACTTTTTTCATCACCGTACATTTTGATAAACGACTCTTTGGTTTCTCGCAGATCATAGGGAAAGATAATCCATGAGTCGATATTTTTAATCCAAAAGTCGGGAATAAATTTAGTACGGGGTTTGATATACGGGGAGAGAGTATACACTTTTTTAACGGGAAAATTATTGAAGTATGAGGTTGCCCGCTGGAATGTCTTTCCAGAATCGGATACTTCATCGATTATAAGAATGGTCTTATCTTCAAAGGAGTGCAGGGGTACCTCGGAAATGTATGGTTCTTTTACTGCCCCAAATCCCGAATATGATGAGATAGTCATATGAGAAATAGCAGTATCCAGGAGGTCTGAAAAGATACGGGCCGGTATAAGCCCTCCACGAGAGATGGCTACAATCTTATCAAAATGAACGTCTTTCATAGTGGTCGCCAATTCGAGACAATCATCGACGTATTGGTTCCATGATAGTTTGTGAAAAGTAATCTCAGACATACGAAGCATAGTATATCATGAATCAGACTATGGTATCATTTTGTGTACCATGAAAAGAATTGCCATCTTTGCGCTGTTGTTTATCAGCATCATACTGCCGCAGACACTGCACGCCCAAGAAATCACAACTGAACAGATTCTTGATTATTCCACAACGGATGTGATAAATATGGATGGTACTGTTGCTGTGAAAGAATCAATTCAGTATGATTTTGGCAATGCTCAGCGACATGGTATCTATCGTACTATTCCTCTCATAAAATCCGATAACGGAAAAGAATACAGAATGAATTTACAGATTAACAGCATAACCGATGAGAAAGGGTTACCATATCGGTACGAAGTTACGGAAGGCAGGCGCAGTATTGAAGTAAAAGTGGGTGATGCAAAGTCGACAGTAACAGGAGTTCATACCTATGTGATCAGTTATGAAGTGAGTGGAGCAATCGGCTATTTTACCGATCATGATGAGTTGTATTGGAACGCGACGGGTAACCAATGGATGGCACCGATACGCCACACATCTGTACAGGTTTTTTTTCCTCCTAATTTTGATATTGTGAAAGCAAATGCTGCCTGTTATACGGGCATCATAGGCTCTACCTCCTCAAATTGCACTACAAAACAGACGGGTGAATCAACACAAATTGAAACAGGAGAGCTGGCTCCGAATGAGGGGCTGACATTTGTTGTGGGGTTTCCCAAGAATGTAGTTGCCGTACTTACACCTGCTCCCGTCAAGACGTTTCTCAATCAGCCCCAGGGGATTGTTTTCGTAAGTGTTGTCGGACTTCTCGGCTTTGTCTGGTATGTGATTTTTCCTTTATGGATTCCGATCAAATGGTATCGGAGCGGCCGCGATCCAAAGGTTCCGAAAGGGGTACGCGTTTCGTATGATCCGCCGAAAACCAAACGAGGCAGAAAGCTTGCTCCGGCAGAGACAGGTGGCTTAATTGATGAACGGGTCGATATGAAGGAATTTGTCGCGACGATTGTAGATCTTGCCCGACGGGGGCACTTGACTATCGAGGAAAAGCAAAACAAAGAGGTATATCTCGTTAAGGCGAAGGGTTCAAAGGACGAGATGTTGGAATATGAGGCACTTCTATTATCGGAGTTATTTAAGGAGGGTCATTCGGTGAAACTGGAAGCGGGAAGTCTAGTCGATGTTGTTCTGCATATGAAAGACCGGGTGTACGACAACCTTGTATCCAGCGGATTTTTCCCAACTAATCCTCTTGTACTTCGCACAATCTTCGGAGTTATTGCAGGATTGGCGATAGTCAGCCTCAATGTCCCGCTTCTCATTATGACGCTTATTTTCGGCTTCAGTATGTCGAAGCGTACCCTTTGGGGGGCTGAGCAAAACGAAGTTGCCAGATCGTTGAAGACATTCATTACTTCCCAAGAGCGGCAGCTTACCTTCCAGGCGAAGGAGAAGATGCTCTTTGAAAAACTGCTTCCCTATGCAATCGCATTTGGTGTGGAAAAAGTGTGGGCACGACGGTTTGAGGGTATCGACATTCCCCAACCCGAGTGGTATAAGAGTAGTCGAATGGATACCTTTAACAGTATCGTGTTTGTGAGTGCACTTCACCGGACTTCAACACACTTAGCCTCAGCGGCGGTAGCCCCCGGCTCGGGCTCTTCAGGATTTTCCGGCGGGTCCTCAGGCGGGGGAGGCGGAGGTGGTGGCGGAGGGAGTTGGTGAGCAGGTGGAATCTTCGTCAGTTTATGATAAAATAGGAGATACAAAAAAGCACCTATAGCTTAATCGGATAGAGCAGGGGCTTGCGGAGCCTCAGATTCCCGTTCAATTCGGGATAGGTGCACTTATTTTTATGAAACTTCTACTAACTTCAGGAGGGATAATGAATGGGTCGATGATTGCTGCCTTAAAAGAGTTAGCTCAACGTCCACTAAGCGAACTATATCTTGCCTTCATCCCAACCGCAGCAAATTTAGAAGCAGGTGACAAAAAGTAGAAGACCAGAAAATAGAAATTATTTCTGAGGGAGAGTGGCAAAGGTTTAATTCTGATATGATAAGAGAGTGAAGCCGTATTCTCCTTTGTTAATTCAACAAGCAAAACTTCTCAGAAAAGAGGGGTATTCGCTGTCTGAAATAGCACAGTCACTTCATATAGCAAAAAGCACCGCTTCAGTATGGTGCAGAAACATGATCCTCAGTCAGCAAAGTAAAGCCTTAATAGTACATAAAATGGATTTAGGGCGACAAAAAAGTATAGAAATAAAAAAACTTAAAAAAGATGTACTTATAAAAAGCATCGAGGGAATTGCAGCAGAGAAGCTGAGTAAAATATGTTTTGATTGCAATACGTATTCTTTAATGGCGGCTCTTTTATATTGGGGCGAAGGGGCAAAATTAAACACACATCATGTTACTTTCATTAACTCGGATCCTTTGATGATTAGAACATTTCTTTACGTTTTTCGAAATGCATTTTCTATTAAGGAAGAAAAGTTTCGAATCGTTCTCCATCTTCATGAATATCACGATGAGGAGAAGATGAAAGCATATTGGTCAGAAATTACCAATATTCCTCCTCTTCAGTTTAGCAAGACATATATAAAGCCTCATACAGGAAAAACTAAAAGAGAAGACTATAAAGGATGTATTAGTATTCGGTATTATGATTATAAGATTGCGTTAGCTATAAATACGCTTTATAATAAGATACCTGAAAAATTAGGGGTGTGGTGAAATTGGTATCATGCGGGTCTCCAAAACCCTTGTTCCAGGTTCAAGTCCTGGCACCCCTGCATTAGAAATTCTTATGTCCGCCGATAATCGTTCCGTGAGCCGCAGCAGGAAGATGCGAAGGAGAACGGGAAGATGTGGCGGGCTACACTGCGTCGAAGCTTCAAGCGAAGGCGGCCAACCTCTTGATGTACTATCATCGGACTCTTGATTTCAAAAGCAATTCTTGCAAAGGAGCAAACTCGTTAGTTTTCTCAATTCTTTCCTCAACATATTTGCCTTGTTGCCAATAAACTTTATACGCATTGGCAGTTGGTTTTGATTCTATTATTTTATATTGATCATTTACAATCTCGACAGCGCAACAGTTCTCAACTGCAATAGCGACTCCCGATGTCTTCTTCATCAAATCTTTTAGATTGGCTTTTCTATCAACTTCAACATCATAATGAGGACACAAAAGAATGGGGATAAGTCCTAGTCCTCTAACCCTTATAAGATCAGCCTCGGGATTAGTGAACCTTCTCGAATCAGAACTTCCATATCTGAACCAACAAATTGCTCCTGCGCTTACCCCAGAAAGTACGATGCCTTTATTTACGGCTTCTAAAAGTATCTTATCCAATCCAATTTTTCGCCAGATGTTCATCATTTTGAGTGTGTTTCCTCCTCCAACATAGATTATGTCAGTACCAAACACTTTCTCTTCCATTTCCTGTCGCGACACCTTCTTATTGAGTAAATAAAGTATATCTACCTCACAGCCTAACCTTTTGTGAAAATGTTCCTGTACAATATTTACATATTTGTCTGAATCAGAACTTGCCGTAGGTAAAAAAAGTAATTTTGGATTCTTCTTTCCTGTTAATACTATTATTTCTTTATCAATTTTAGTAGTTTCAACCGGAAACCCTGGCCTACCAATTTCCCCACCACCAATAGCTACAATTTTCATACGCGTATTGTATCAAAAACTAACAACTAATTGCTGAGGAGTAAAAAATCTTGTATTTCCCGATATTAATAGGATTAAGTTTATTCCAAATCGTTTGATGGCCGCTTACTGGTATATGTATCGGCTTGCCGAAGCTTCAAGCGAAGGCGGCCCGAGTGTTGAAGTGTATCATCAAGTTCATTCCCTTTGATATACTTCAGTTATGAGAAAAATGTATTTAACTTCTGTTGGTTTGGGGAAATTACCCAGTATTCTTTCAAAATCTCCATCAGACACAAAAATTGCTTTTATCCCAACTGCTGCTGATACTTACGTTGATAAATGGTTTGTCGATGTTGATGTCAAAAAACTAAATGATTTTGGCTTCCAGTAGAAGGATTTAGTTATAAAATTGTTGACACAGACTAAGAGGTTTTGTGTTAATTAGTTAATATACCTATGAAAATATACATCTCTCATTCCACACACGCCGATTACGAAAACAATCTCTATCAGGTGCTGCGCAACTCCGAGTTGAATAATAAATACGAAATTTTTCTCCCGCACGAACAAAGTGTGGCCCCGGTCAGTTCAAAAGACTATATTAAACAATGCGATCTGGTAGTGGCAGAAGTTTCCTATCCGGCAACAGGGCAGGGGATAGAACTTGGATGGGCAAATGTATTCGAAACGCCAATCGTTTGTGTTTTTAAAAAGGGAGCAAAAACCGCACGTTCGTTGCAAATAGTATCAACCGATTTTATTGAATATGAAAGTGGAGCAGACCTCGTGCAGAAGCTCGCTGCCTATTTATCTTCTTATAAATAATGATAATAGATATACAACCCGTCACTATTGAAGAAAAGCAGGAATTATCAAATATGCTTGACGGCTATTTAGATGTTTTGTCGACATATCTGGATGAGCCACTTCCCAAACCTTACAAGTATTTGGATGCATACTTTATCCAACTCCACCGAAAACCTTTATTTATTATGGTTGATAATAATAAAGCAGGTTTTATTCTCGTCAATCTGAAGGATCCTTCAACAGGCGAAGCGAGACAGTCCATTGCTGAATTTTCAGTACTTCCCGAGTATAGAAGTCTTGGTGTAGGAGCGGCTGCGGCGAATAGTGTATTCGATATGTTTCCCGGATCATGGGCAGTGCGAC
>JAAXWV010000263.1 GCA_013334845.1 Candidatus Roizmanbacteria bacterium
GTCCCGAGTATGACTTCATCTTACCGCTGGCAACCTGGATAAATCTACCAAGCATCAGGTTAAGATTCCTGAACATCTCCGAGATCAACGGTTTAAATTTATAGGAGATATGTTGACTTTCACAACGATTGAACTGTGCGGCCCGGCCGCTTTTTGGCCGGGTCAGCACCAGTGAATTAAGACAACTACATCCACCACATCCCCATGATAACTGTCCAAAAGAATCCTGATGTCAACAGTAGAATATAGATTATAAACCAGAGTGATGCGGTAGTAAGGATACCTGGAAACGAAAACGAAAACCGCCGTTTAATTCGCAAAGCCTCTTTTTTCGTGTCGGAAAGTCGCAGATTCTTTAGTGATGAATGGTAATCTTTAATTGTATTAACGTCATAACGAACCAGATTGGCGAGAAGCACGATGCAAAGCACACCGAAAATAGCCAACACACCACACCCTACTCGCACAGCCATATTATATTTAATATCGCCAGCAAATACAGCGCCTGCAGCAACAGCCGTTGCAAGAGTGCAGTACCAATAGGGCACTTGCCAACGAATAATATCCCAATGACGATAATCGGCTAACGCGGCTTCACGCAAGGACAATGCAATACTGGTGTCTTCATCCATGCCCTTTGAGCAAGTTTGCAATGAATCACAACTCTGCAAAAAAAGAGTGTTAGTTAATATTGACTTCGCTCGTGAGTAAATTGTTTTATCCTCGCTGTGCCGTGGACCTGCAATATTGAGGACCCGTGGCTTGACTTCCTCGAGCCACACCATAATTTCTCTGACAGCAGCGTTGTCTGATCGCGTTTTCAGGTCCAGATGAAGAAGTGGTCGCTGCAACTCAATTGCTTTTTGTGCTGTATACTTAGAACCCCCAATTAGTTCACCTTGCGTAAGTATCAAAGTAGCGTCGGAATCCCGAACATTCAGCTCTGTGCGAACATTTGGCTCGGTCGATTCAGTTTCACGAAGGTTCGGATATTTTGACAGAATAATGCCTTGTTCATCCAATCGCCCTTTTGGTACCCATCCACCGCAGGGTATTTGCAATTCGAGCGCTACGTCGAGCGCTGCGCGATCTACCCCTGTTTGCGCCCCTGAAACAATGCTACTAATAACCATGATCTTCGATGTCCTTGGTGTCTAACAATGAGTTAACCCGCTTGGCGGGTTGAACTATTGGTTATTGAGTGGCATCTTTGCCCAATGTCATGGGTTGGGCAATATCCTTTCCGTTTTGACTAATAAAATCCAATTTAAATTTTTCGTTGCTTTTTTCGGACTGATAGACCGGGATATTGTTTGCAAGGGCAAAGCGAACAATATGCTGCTGGAGTGCTTTTTCCATTTTGCATCCAAGATATACTGCTTCTATAAAAGGAAAAGAAATGCTGGCATCGTTGAGGACATTAAAGTTTTCCTTTCCTATGATCAATCGCCATTCCTTTTCATAATTCCAGAACTTTGACTTTGTTATCAATGCCCTGTAGATTGTCTTTGCTAGGTATGCGTTGACCTTAAGTTCATAATTGTCGTCACACTTCAGTTTCATCACCTCTCGGGGTGAAGCCTTTGATATTCTCGCGGAATACATTACTTTGTATAGGCCACATTTAAGAATGTTTTGGATTGGCGAATCGCTAAAATCAAGAGAATATTTAACGCAGAAGCCCCTATGGTTATCTGCATAATGCGACCACATTGTAGTGTTATTACCAAGGTCTTCATCATCCGCGAAATTGGAAAAACATGTAATTCTAAAAGGCACATTTCTAATTTCACTGATTCTTTGTTCGCATGCTCGCCTTGCATCACACTCCAGATCATTCAAAAGCAAGTAGAAATCATTGCTTTTCTCATGCTTAATACGGAACCATTCAATTAAATACTTCTTCCTATTACTTAAGAATCCAAGCTCTTCATCTTTTGAGTGTGAGTGAAATAGTCTCCAGTACTCCTCTTGAGAAAGCTGGTCATTTGTAGCCTCAGTAACTATTAAACCTCTGTTCTTGAGTTCCTTTAACACATGGGTCTTAACATATGTAAGCTCCTCAATTCCGATGTAACTATCAAATGGATCATTAAAGTCATTTGCTGTTGATAACCGTAAAGAGCGATTTTCCAAAGCAACCAGACTATATATTGTTGGTGGGAAAAATTTATATAGACTTTTTGGTAAATGTTCGTCTTTGTAATCAGAATATTTTGCAATAGCCTTGTCAAAACCATGCAAAAATCCCTCGTCCAAATAATGGTTGATAAACTGTTTTTGCCAATAACCACTGTAATCGGAACTTCGGAAGTCACCCGAAGGGAATGATGATTTAGTGTAGTCAGATAGCCATGAAAACTTTTTCATTTCACTTGATTCAACTTGTTTCCAATTTTAAAATGATAATGTGGAATTCAGCGACCGGGGGTGTTTCCAGGTCCGCTGAAAATTAATATTTTATCTTTCATTTAATAGCAAAGACACTGCGAGCATTTGTAAACTTTCTGGCGGCGTAAAATTAAGTGCTATAGCTTGGTTTTCTGCTTTTTTGCTTTTCATCGCTGGTTTAAACCAGCGATGAAAAGCAAAAAAGCAGAAAACCAAGC
>JAAXWV010000264.1:0-2225 GCA_013334845.1 Candidatus Roizmanbacteria bacterium
TATATTACAAATTCAACGATATGAAACATCATTTGATATAGTTTGATCTATGACATTTTCATTTCGGTTTGACATCTAAGTCGTTGCATCACCGTACTATGGTTCCGTTAGGAACACCAGAAACGATGTCAAATAATGTTGGTTTCTCCTCAGTATCAGCACACATAATCATTCCGTTTGAAAATTTACCCATCATTTTGCGCGGTTCGAGATTTGCAATAAAAGGAATTTTTTTCCCAACTAATTCATCGGGGGTGTAGTATTGCGCTATTCCGGATAGAATCTCTACTACTCCATAATCTTCCCCAAAATCAACCATGAGAGAGAGGAGTTTTGTCGACTTTTCAACAGGGGCAGCTTCTTTTATTTCGCCAATACGGATATCTAATTTATCAAAGTCGTCGTAAGTGATAAGTGATTTTTTCATACGTGAAATTATTAATTGTTAATTGATCCCATAGATCCGGTACAGGTTACTCCCGATCTTCTCCATTTTCTTGATATGAAAATGTCCAATCTCTTTAGTATTCTCTACATGGGGACCGCCGCAGAATTCCTTAGAATAGGCATCTGCCAGATTATTCCCGACAAAATACACTTTCACGGTATCAGGATATTTCTCACGAAAAAAAGATTTAGCACCGCTTTTTATTGCCTCATCTTTTGGAAGCATCACAAACTGCATCGGCAGCGCCTGGGTAATTTTTTCATTCACTATTTTTTCGACCTGTTCCAGTTCTTCCGGAGTTGGTTTATGGGAAGAATAGAAATCAAATCGGAGCCGTTCAGATGTAATATTTGATCCCTCCTGTCTCACTTCTGAACCCAGTATGTCAAATAAGGCCTGGTGAAGGAGATGTGTGGCGGTGTGGAATTTTACCGTTTGACCGGAAATATCGCCAAGTCCGCCTTTAAATGAGCTAGCTGATGAAGATCGGGAAAGATCTTTGTGATGTTCAAACTCTTTTATAAAATCGGAACGATCAATAGTGTGACCATGTTCGCGGGCAAGTTCTTCAGTGATCTCGAGTGGAAACCCGTGCGATTGGTACAGATCAAAAGCAGCTTTTCCGTTAACCTCTGCTAACTTATGCAGCTCTTTTATTCCTGCGTCGAGGCTTTTTCCGAAACGGCTAATCTCTTCTTCAATAATGGGGGCAATTATTTGGAAATCTTTATCCACGTTAAAATAAATGTCCTCATAAGTTTCCAGCACACTGCGGGCTATTGCGGTAAATACCTCCACGGAAGGAAGTACTCCCTTCACTTGAAAGGCTTTCACAGCAGCCCGTCTCAAAAGTCGGCGAAGGAT
Organism: Candidatus Roizmanbacteria bacterium; assembly: GCA_013334845.1. Lineage (GTDB taxonomy): Bacteria > Patescibacteriota > Microgenomatia > UBA1406 > GWC2-37-13 > JAAXWV01. The sequence continues at coordinate 1,313 of JAAXWV010000264.1, forward strand.
ATATCCTTGCATTTTATTAGATGGTCTTATACCATTCACCATAAGAAAGACTGCTGCCTTTATATGATCGGCAATAACCCGAATACGCGGCTTCTGACTGTCATCTGAGTATCGAATATTGAGATTGTCCTCAATGGTTCGAATGATCTCAGAGTACAGATCTGAAGTGAATACGTCCGGATTGTTATTTACGGCGGTAATTAGCCGCTCTAAACCACCTCCGAAATCTACATTTTTCTGTGGCAGTTCTTCGAAGCGGTTATCTCCGGCTTTTTTAAACTGCATAAATACTGAGTTGCCAATCTCCATGAAACGTCCGCAGTCACAATTCGGATGGCAATGCTTGCCATATCTTGGATCGTGTTCGACATCAAATTGATAGAATACCTCACTATCGGGGCCGCCTGGCTCACCCGCTGGCATTTTGTCAGGCGTACCTGATCGGGACCACCAATTTTTTTCAACACTATATTTGACAATACGCTTGCCAACCTCTGCTTCGACACCCTGTTTTTTAAACAGCTCTTTCCACACTTGGATGCTTTCTTCGTCAGCGGGAACCTGATCATTGCCTTCAAAAACAGTGACGTAGAGTCTACGCGGGTCGAGCCCAAGACCATTTTCTTTGTTTGTCAGAAATGTAAAGAACCACCCAAGCTGCTCTTTCTTAAAATATTCACCGAGCGACCAGTTGCCCGCCATTTCAAAAAAAGTAGAGTGTCGGTTATCTCCTACATCTTCAATGTCTTGCGTGCGAAGGCACGGCTGTATGTCAAAAAGCTTTGTGCCGAGCGGATGTCTTTCGCCCAAAAGATAGGGGACTAGGGGCTGCATTCCGGAAGAGGTGAAGAGAGTAGTAGCATCGCCGGACATAGGAACAAGAGGAGCGGCGGGTACTTCTTTATGGTCGAGG
>JAAXWV010000264.1:2235-2606 GCA_013334845.1 Candidatus Roizmanbacteria bacterium
CTCAGTTGTGTATGATTTATTGCTCCCATAGGATATGATTATATCATCTATGAATTCTAAAACCATACGCTCATCTGATATCGATGAGGCACGACGGTTAGCCTCACGCCTATATATTCCGGGCCCCTCTACCCACAAGGGTCAAAACGGGAAGATACTCATTGTAGGTGGATCTCAACTTTTTCATGCGGCTATATTATGGTCGGCTGAGACAGCCTCTCACTTTGTAGATATGGTACATTTCGCTTCAACCGAGGAAAACAATGAGATATTCCTTTCACTAAAAAAAATATTCCGCAACGGTATCATCGTGCCGCGCACAAATATTGATTTATATGCCAAGGAGGACGATGTTATTCTTATCGGGCCGG
>JAAXWV010000044.1 GCA_013334845.1 Candidatus Roizmanbacteria bacterium
TTTCGTATGTTTAGATTGTAATGAAGGTCTAAAGCCCGTATCAGAAGTCATATTCGTAATACCAGCGCCCCATATTTTGAGAAATATATGACTCTGCCGCGTCAAACGCGGCTCGCTTAAGTCACGTTTGACGTGACTTACAAACGCAGTTCCACCCGTGTTGGTGAAACCGCGTTTGACGCGGTGGAGGTGCCGAGAGTTGAACCCGGGTCCGAAAAGACACTTTTAAATATGTTTAGTCAAGGATAGATTGTGTATTGATTCCATGCTTACCGTTAGAAACAATCAAACATTGATAAGCCGCCGATTAGTGGGTTGTCGGACTCGAGAGGCAAATCGGGATCTCCTCTCAAATCCTATCTCGATTGGTTTTCCCCTACAGAATGAAAATCGAGAAAATTTCTGTAGAAGGAGCGTAAGGAATTACGCAACGAGTGGAGCATAGCTAAGATTAGCTACGGCCATTCGCCCGGACAACTGACCAAGAAGGCCAGCTGCTGTTTCCTTAATCTCGCTAAATTTGTCTTTAGCAGTTATGGTTTTTCTATTTATCGAATAGATCCGCCCTGACCATTTTTAAACGTGCGAACTTTCCGTCGAATCCTGTCACCCCCATTGGGGAAAATTCCAAATTACGTCATCCTCGACCTGCTCGAGGATCCAATGTATAAATCTACCTTTTTGAAAATAAAAAAGGGAAATTGCTACGCTGGATTCCCGCGTGCGCGGGAATGACGAACAGACACCGGGAAAATGTGGCGGGCAACTTTAAATCTTCACATACTCTTTCGCTTCTCTTTTTTCGTTTATCTTAATATCTCGATTCTTTTCCAGCTTGCGCTTCTCAATATCTTTGCGTCCTTTGGCGAGCGCGATTTCGAGCTTCACCAACGGACCCTTATTATAGCATGAAACCGGAGCGATTGTCAAATTGGAGCCACCGGACAATTTAACTTGAAGCTTCAACAGCTCTTTTTTATGCAGCAACAGCTTGCGGCGACGGCGCGAATCATAGCCTTGATGACGGGAAAAATGATAAATAGGAATATCTGCGTTTACCAGATATGCTCCATCGTCCATGATCTTGACAAAGGCATTCTCCAGCTTGATCCCTTCTGTTTTCACCGCTTTTGCCTCCGCTCCGGCCAGCACAATACCTGCTTCGTATTTCTCGACCTCCTGGTAGTTACGATGGAACAGCTTGTTGATAACCTTCATACCCTCAATTGTACTACAGAGAGAGGCTCAATCCAGTACAATACTCTCATGGTGTCCAAAATTCTTCGCTATGCAAGTCTTCTCAACATCATCCTTCTCCTCCTCTGGATCTTTTTTTTACCCACTCAACTAGGTAAATTTTTCTTCTTCGATTTCTCTTCAATTTATGGAGTAAGAGTTGATTACCTCGCGCCCGCATTCTATGCTACCGATATTATCTCCCTCTTTCTTCTCCTATTCAACTTTAAAGCAGTATCCACCTTTATTAAAAATAAATACGTTTTGATCTTTCTCGCATTACTCATTCCTTCAGTCGCGTTTTCTACCGTTCCCCAACTAGGAATATATCGGATTGTTAAAATCGTCGAGGTGCTCGGCATTTTTGCCGTTTTTCGAAGTTTCGTTATTCCACCGTTTTACCTTCTCGCCACTCTCACTGCTTCGGCATTCGTGCAAGCCATCCTTGCTGCCTGGCAGTTTGCTACCCACCACTCAGTACAAGGTATATTCTACTGGCTGGGTGAGCGCTATCTCACTCAATCATTGCCAGATATTGCGAAAGCATCTCTCCAGGGAGTCGAATTTCTGCGAGCCTATGGTACCTTCTCGCACCCGAACTCTATGGCCGGATTCTACCTGCTTCTTTACATGTTTGCTCTCACTTATACACCGTTCGGTAAGTTTTTCCGTCTTAAGGCACTTTTTCTCGGACTCTCTATAGCCCTCATCTTCCTCTCATTTTCCAAAACCGCCATGTTTTTACTCGTATTGGGGAATGTATATTACATAGCGACAAGCAAACAAGCTGTAAGATGTCTCCCTTGCCGGATTGCGCGACCAATTGTCTTCCTGGCTTTGGGATCGCTCATATTTTTAGCCCAAGGAGACGCTCTATCTTTAACAAAACGCCTCAATCTCTTCTCCGAATCCGGTATTCTTTTACAGGAACATTCGCTTTTTGGCGTGGGTCTCAACCAGTTTATTGTTGCTGCCTCCCGATTTCCCACCACCTACTCGTCTTTCTTCGCCCAGCCCGTCCATAACATTTTCGCTTTGTTTCTTACCGAATGTGGAGTAGTTGTGAGCACTTTTCTCGTTGGCCTGATCTGGATAAAAAGAAAGCGTATCCCCTGGAGCGAGTCGCTCTGCTATATCATTACAATAGTTGTTTTGACAGGGATGGTTGACCATTATTGGTTGACTCTTCAGCAAAACCTTCTACTAGTGCCCTTTATTCTCGCCCTCCTATCGCCTCAATCCTTGAAAAGAAGGAAGGGATAAACTATAATAAACAAACGCTTAAGTGACATGCTAGGAATTTTAAATTAAAAATTCCCACATCTGGATAGATTTCCTCGTGGGAAATTTCATGCCCGGTCGTCTAATGGTAGGACAACAGACTCTGAATCTGTTTATCGGGGTTCAAATCCCTGCTGGGCAGCCAATTAAAGAACTATCCTAGTCTCCCTCCACAGGAGGCAGAACCGAGCCAGGTGTGAGGATTACCCTCCCAACACCAGCCCAGGTTGGGGTGCTTCTGACCATTTATCCAGATGGCAGGAACCCGTTTATCACCAGGATGTCGCGACGCAAGCAGTGAAAAACAGTTATTTTTTATTAAAAATTCAGGATAGTGAGTTACAATTGCCACCCCTTCTTCGATGGTCAGAGGCGACCGATCCTGTGCCCGGATTCGCTTCATTGCCTCCGAGGGCGCAAGATTGAGTGTCTCTTTTCCCCGATCTATATCCAACAATAGATACACTCCCCGTTCAGGAATACTCTCTTCTTGAATAACCTGAAAATCCTTCGATTGGTGAGGATCTAGTTTGGTAATTCCCTGTTGTCCCTCTTTCTCCACCAGAGACATCGTTTTTTCAACGATAATAAGCTCGCTTTTGACCACGAGAACAAAGGGCAAATATCCCTTTTCTATATCTACCGTCGGGTTAGACAGATTTTCAATTACCGCCCCAAATGGCTTAACGAGTCGAGAAAACTCCTCTTCCGTTTTTCGACAGAGCTTCGGATAACCTTTTTGCAACAAATTTCCCACCTGTTTTTCAAACTCCTCAATATGTTTTTTGTTCTCCATACCCTTATTGTAGCACCCCGAATAGAGCCAGGCGATGCTTTTAATGTGGTCTCATTCGTGGTATCATAGAGATATGGGCAACATACTAAAAACCTTCGCGTTATTAGGAATGCTTGGTGTCATTCTAATCGTTCTCGGCGGGCTTATCGGAGGGCGAGCAGGAATAATTACAGCCTTTATCTTCTCCCTTCTAATGAACGGAGGGATGTATTTTTTCTCAGACAAACTAGCTCTATCTATGAGCGGAGCAAAGCCTATGGATAAAAAGGAACATCCGGATATTTATACAATGGTGGACGAGCTTGCTCAAAAAATAAAAATCCCGATGCCGGCCCTCTATATCACCCCTGAAGTACAGGCAAATGCTTTTGCCACCGGAAGAGGACCGGGACATGCCTCAGTTGCCGTCACGCAGGGAATCCTGCAAGCTCTCTCTCCTGATGAGCTGCGAGCGGTGCTTGCACACGAACTTGCCCATGTTAAAAACCGGGATATCCTGATTGCAACTATTGCGGCCGTTTTTGCCAGCGCCATATCGTTCCTCTCCAATATGGCTTTATTCGGCGGATTCAGTCACAGTGACAACGAAGACAACCAGGGAGCTGGAGCTTTGGGACTCGTGGCCGCTATTCTTGTACCAATCGCCGCCTCACTGGTCCAGATGGCGATATCACGAGAGCGGGAGTTTGGAGCAGATGCGACCGGCGCCCGGACTATTGGGAGTGGCGAACCGCTAGCCAAAGCGCTGGTAGCAATCCACCGCTCAGCACAAACGGCACCCATGGCAGCCAATCCGGCCACGGCATCGCTCTACATCGGCGACCCCATGGGCGGTCTCGGAGGACGCCTGATGGAACTCTTCTCCACTCATCCTCCCGTGGAAGAACGGATCAAGAGACTGAAAACAATATAATTTCTTGATGTAGTCATTACTGGTACTGAAGCGCTTCAATAGGGGAAAGAGATGCCGCACGACGCGCAGGATACCAGCCGAATATCACCCCCACCGCCGTTGACACCCCCACCGCAACAACTATTGCCGGGATACTTACAATAAACGGTATTTTCGCCACGAGCGACACCAGATAGGCACACCCGATCCCGAGCGTGATACCCATAATACCGCCGATCATTGTCATAACCATTGACTCAAAGACAAACTGGGTAAGTATGTCGGAATCCTTGGCCCCTATGGCTTTGAGCAGGCCGATCTCCTTCGTGCGTTCAGTCACCGAAACAAGCATGATATTCATCACGCCCACTCCCCCGACAACAAGAGAGATCCCCGATATTGCGGCAACCATTACTGTCAGAAGAGAGGTGATGGTCTGCGTAGTAGTCAGGATGTCTTGTGCACTCTGAATCTGAAAATCATTTTCAACTCCTTCTTGCAAAGAATGCTGATCGCGCAATAGTGCTTCAACATCCGTGATCGTCTGATTGAGTCCATTTTGGTCATGAACACTCACATCAATTTCCATCAATGAGTCGTTCCCGGTCAGATTCTGGGAAGCGACCGAGATGGGGATAAACAACGCATTATTGAGAAATCCCCCGGCGAGTACACTCGACGAGCTCACCACACCGGTAACCCGATACGTCTTGTTGTCGATCGTCAACGTCTCATCAAGCGGAGAGGAATTCTTACCGAAAAATTTTTCAGCGGCATCGATGCCCATCACGACGACTGATTCTGCGGACGTTTCCTGTTCTTCCGTGAGAAATTCCCCCTCTTTTATATCCGGGCGCAAGACACTGGCTATCTCGGCGGTAGTACCATATACGAGTAGCTCCTCTTCTTCGCCGTTGGCGGCAGCGGGAACAGAAGAAAGGGCAATGGGAGCGACATCCTTAATATTAGTGATAGAAGTGTCGTTACGGATCGCGTTGTAGTCGTCCATAGTGAGTGATTGCGCCCCCGCCAGGGTACTAATCTGACTCTTCCCCGGATTTATCTGGAAATAGTCGGTGCCAAACGACGCCAGCTCATTGGTGATAAAGGCAACTGCTCCCTGCCCTATTGAATAGATGAGAATCACCGAGGTTATCCCTATCACAATACCCACCATCGTCAGTGAGGTACGCAACTTGTTTGCCTTTAACGCTTGCAGGGCTGATTTTACGATTTCAAAATACTCCATATTATTTTTCTGAATCAGAGACTATTTTTCCGTCCACGATTTTGATCACCCGCTGCGCATACGCAGCCACATCGGGCTCATGGGTAATCACAACAATAGTACGCCCTTCTTTGTTGAGTTGAGTAAAAAAATTCATAATCTCATCGGAAGTTTTCGTATCTAAGTTACCGGTAGGCTCATCGGCAAGGATAATGGCCGGGTCCATCACTAACGCCCGGGCGATGGCTACCCGCTGAATCTGACCCCCCGATATGTGGTTAGAGACATTGTTTGCCTTATCCTCAATGCCCACCAGCTTTAATGCCTCCATTGCTCGTCGTGTTCGTTCGGACTGAGAAACTCCGGCATATATCATGGGCCTTTCCACATTTTTGAGTACCGTCGTTCGCGGCAGTAGATTAAAAGACTGAAAGATGAAGCCTATCTCCTTGTTGCGCAACTCAGCCAGTTGATTACTCGTATACGCGCTAATATCCTTTCCTTTCAACAGGTATACTCCTGTGGTAGGAGTGTCAAGCGCGCCCACGATATGCATGGTTGTCGACTTACCACTTCCTGAAGGACCCATTATGGCTACAAACTCCCCCTCATGAACCGTGAGACTAACGCCGCTTAACGCCTGGTAAAACTGCCCCTCCGCTAAAGGATAGCGCTTCGAAATGTCTTTCAGCTGGATAAGGGGGGTTGTATGCGTCATGTTAGGTGCCAAACAGACTGGGACGTTTTATCTGCTCATTGGAAAGAGAAATAATAAACTCCTGATTCTCTTGTAATCCGCTGAGGATCTCTGTCTTATCCTTCCCCCGAATTCCCGTGACAACCGTCCGGTACTCAACGACACCATTCTTCCCCACAACGCGAACAGCCCGCCCGCCCTTATACGGCTTAACTGCGGCATTGGGAATGGCAAGAACACGCTCTTTGTTGTTGGTATTGATTGCCGCATCGACATTCATTCCCTGTCGAAGCTGACCATCGGGATCGGAGATTCGAATATAGGCCGTATACCGCACCACACCCTTCTCCTCCGTACCTATTGCGTCCACTCGTGTCACTGTCCCATGATACTTTTTGCTATGGAATGGTTTGACATCAAGAGTGGCCAGCTGACCTTCTTTAACCTTAAAGACATCGTTCTCACTTAATAAGAGCGCCGCTTCCGTGGTAGCAGTGCTCGAGATGACGGCTAATGGTTTAGGATCAGACACGCCAACCACGCTGTTCTCACCTATGGATATATTGGCTACCACCCCAGCAGCTGTTGCCTTCACGGTCGCATTTTGGGTTGCCTGGTACAGCGCATAGGTGCTCGACACCGCCGCCTGCGCCTGGGCAATCACATTTTGCTGCTGCTTGTAATCTTTCTCCGCCGCCAGCCACTGATTTTCGGAAATATGGAACTCCGCCAGTGCCCGGTTTTCATGCTTTGGCGCGCCGTCTGCGGTCTCATAGGTATCGTTCTCCGCCAGCTCCTTAAATGATTGCCATTTGTCAAACATCGAAGCCTGCAGCTTCAACGCGCCCGATTGCGCCGCATCGAGCATACTTTTAGCCGCCAGGTACGTGGCGAGTGCTTGAGATTTTTCCTGCTCGGTCGCAGTACTTTTAATCGCAAACAGCTTCTGTCCTACTTTAACCACCTCACCATTGGCGACAAATATCTCGTCCACCACACCGTTGGCAGGAGAGTAGAGAGGGACATTGCTGTTGGCGCTGATTTTCCCTGACTCGGTGACATACTCAGAAATAGTTGAACGGGCGACTTTTCCCAACACGTACCCCGGCTTTTGAAACATTTTGGCAGAAACCTGAAGAACAATCCCCACCACCACAAGAAGTATCAAACCCAGAATCAGTTTCCATTTTAACGGTAATTTGCGGATACGTTTCAACATATTGCGAACGAAAACTTACATCTATGCTATCACATTTTGTGATGTTAATAAATACGCCGCATCTCTGGTGAATGAAATTCGCCAACATCGAGATGTGACGCTCATAAAGAATATTATGTAAAGTTAATCTTCAGCTTGCTATAATCACGTCATGGATACAATTCAAATACTCCAGGCAAAGGATGTGAGTGTTGAGGATTATCGCCGCTTGAGACTCGAGGCCCTCCGGGAAGAGCCACAGGCATTCGGATCAACCCACAGCGATCAGATAAACCTACCTATTGAAGAGTGGCAAAAGTGGCTAGACAAATACGTTGAAGAGAAAAACAACTGGATGGTTTTTGCCGCCGTTGATACTCAACTTGCAGGAATGGTGGGTGCCTACCAGACAGATGAGATGATCGAGAATCAATCGGTACAAATTATAGCGATGTATGTTCCTCAACCCGCACGCGGAAAAGGGGTTTCAAAACTACTCATGCGAACACTCCTGGAAAAACTGAAAAAGGCAGGCATTAAAGAAGCGGTACTAGATGTTAATGTCGATCAGACTACTGCAGTCAATCTTTATAAGAGCTTTGGGTTTACTATTGTCGACACTGTCACTCTCACACTCGGCGACGGCAAGGAGCACCAAGTACATTTAATGAAAAAAGTCTGGTAGCATCTGGACAAGTAATTATAATTCACCGAATGAACGATTCTTTCAACAACTTTCATATTCAACTGAAAGATGGTAGAAAACTAGGCTATGCAGAATTTGGAGATCCGAAAGGAAAGCCTGTTTTTTATTTTCATGGATGGCCAGCTTCTCGGCTCTCGGGAATTGAAACCGATACCGCTGCAAAAAAATTAGGAATCCGGATTATTGCTCCCGACCGACCGGGATTTGGACTTTCAGATTTTAAAAAAAGAAGAACTCTTCTGGACTGGCCGGATGATATCGTCGAACTTGCCGATGCATTGAAAATAACCAAATTCGCCGTAATGGGTTGTTCTGGTGGCGGCCCCTATGCTACGGCATGTGCCTATAGGCTTCCTGCTCGAGTAACCAAAGCTGCTATCGTTGTCGGACTTGGCCCGGTAAATATTCCGGGAAATCTTGACGGGATATCTCTCATCAATCGTATAAGTTGGGGAAATAACAAACGTTTTCCCATTGTCGGCGTCCTGGCTTCGTTTGGGAACTTCATAGGAAGTAAAATCTCACCAGCCCTTAGTCGTCGGATTGGTTTTGGCGCAAAAGAAGATCGGAGCATGATGACGAACGAGATAAAAGAGCGCATGAATCGTTCACTCCGGGAAGCTTTTCAACAGGGAATCAGAGGACCAGCCTGGGACTGGCATATTTATTGCAACGATTGGGGATTTGATCTGAAGGATATTACGGTAAAAACCTATCTTTGGTATGGAGCAAAAGATAAAAACGTCTCACTCAATATGGGGGAATATTATCACGCCCAAATACCCAACAGCGAACTCCATATCGACCCTCACGGAGGACACCTGTTTAGATATAAAATAGAAGCAAAGATTCTCCAAAAACTAATCACCTAAGCATATACTCCATCCCTGCGATTTTGAACAGCTCATCAAAACCCGTCAGATGCTCTTTCGTTCCATTCTCGTAGAAAAGGGCGATAGTATGCAATCCGGCAGTGGGGACATGAGGATTCTCTATCGAAGAAATGCGTGGCTCAATTGTAAAAGCCATACCAGGTCGCACCTCAAACTCTTCAATCTCATTTAAAAACTTACGTTTTTTACTAATCGCATTGCAAACTGCTTTCCAATCTCCTTCTCCATTTCGTAAGATCTGGAACTCCTCAGGTTGCCAATCCTCATACGAAGCTGGAATGGTGTGTCCGATATTCACCCCTGTCGGATCTGTCGGGCTAGTAACTGCATTCTGCAAACCGAAAGCCCAAATGAGCGCCAGGATGCCCCCTCCGATAAATACACCGCCCAGCACAAAGGGCAGAGCCAGCCCGGCGATCACCGGCCGGAATAAAA
>JAAXWV010000265.1 GCA_013334845.1 Candidatus Roizmanbacteria bacterium
AGATGTTGTGCGATACTACTGTCTACTACAGCCGACCATGGTTTTGTCGATTGTAGGGCTATTGTGTGCGTTAAAACATGATTTGAGCAAGGCTATCTCGACGGTAACGCTAGTAAACTGTATTTTAGTTATATTTCAATACATCTTGGGAAAGAATCCAGGTGGTTTTTGGCTTTCTACTTGTGTCAATTCATTGACAATAGCATTAGCACTGCCATTTCTGTCTAAAAAATATCGTCCACTTGTGATTTTAGCCTCTTTCGTGGCAGTGTTAATATCAGGCTCGGTGGTTGGGTTTGCTGCGTGGTCTATCGCTTTTTTGTTTATGACCTTCCGATTTTGGTTTGCTTGTGTTTTAACCGTAGCGGCTGGCGGCTTTGGTTATCTTGTAATTCCAGAACCAACAAACGAAAACGGGCGCTTGATTGTTTGGAGGTCAGGTCTTGAGTTTTTTAACAACCACATCAATCACTGGTTTGGGGCTGGCTATGGCATGTGGCCTGTAGTCACTCAGGTAGTTCAAAATAAGGACATGAGGGGATTAAGGGAAATCGGCGCGGCGAAGTTTGGATATTTCCAGTTTGTTCACAATGATTACCTGCAAATCCTTTTCGAGTGTGGATATATTGGCCTTGGTTTATTTTTGGCTGCATTGGGATACCAGATTTACAAGTCAAAAAATGACCGACGGATGCTTGCTTTTTGGCTTTCGCTATCAGTGGCCATGTTGGCAATGTCGCCAATGTATTTGCCAGGTATGTTGTTTTTTATTGTTTACGCAATGAGGGGGCAGAATGTACAATAAAATATTGTATCAAGTAATTGAATTAAAAAGACAAATTACAAACAAACAGGGAGATGACGAAACCCAGCACGACCTAGAGGATAGAATGAGGCTTCTTTTGGTTGAGGCAGTAGAGCAAGACTACGAAATGGAGACACTAAAACAAATAGCCCAAATAATAAGGCAGGTTGAGTTAATGGATTTTTCAAGGTGGTGCGCGTGATGTTTTTTTTTAAACGAAACAAAAAATTACTACTATCAATAAAAGAAAACAAAGAGCGCATCATAAAACTAGAGCAAGAAATTAAAAAGGTTACAGACCTTTTGGAAAACAACATAGACTCGGTTAGGTCAATATATAGGATGCAGGAGTGTGAAAACAAAAGATTTTCTGATAAATTTCTCAGAATGCACAAACAAGAACACTGCGCACATGAACAAAAGAGGTACGTCGATAATTTATATAATATATTTACCCCAGAAAATGAAGGGAGGCAAGTTTCTGTCTGTTGCCGTGACTGCGGAAAGGTTCTAAATACTGATTGTATTATGGAAATGGTTGCAGAAAAGAATGAAATAGAAGCAAAAAAAGGAAACAAGGAATGATTAAGAACACAACGGGATTTCATATAACAACCATTTCTCACGACATGATGAAACATAATGGCGAGGCACTTCTTTACATAAACAAAGAAGATGCAGAAATTCTTGATAGACTAGGGTGGGAATTTGCTTTTATTAAAAAGGGGGAAACAAATGAACGGAAAACAAGCAAAAAGACTAAGGCGGCTGTCAAAACAAGTAGCCGGAGACAAAAAAACAGAACTACACGCGCTGGTAAAGAAAGTAGTTGACGAGGATGGCGATATTGTTGGCCAAAGGACGACGCTTTTTGTTACGGGTGAAAAGATGTGTTACAAGATTGCAAAAAAGAACAAACGGGAGTTGATAAAAAAATGAAAGCAATAATTATTGTGTTTAACTTGATTGTTTTATTTATTTTGGCTGTTTTTTTATTACAGATACATCAAGTTTTTGTTTTAGAAACAAAAAAACTTATACCGCAAAAAGCGCAGCAGCTTGTTTTTTATGGAGACATGAACGGCACGGCGGCAGCAGTGGGAACCGACGAGGTTAAAAAAGTAAAGAACGGTAGGTTTTTTACTTGCAACAATAAAAAGTGTGAATATTTAAAATAATCCTAGGTAAAAAATAATTTCTGTTTTACGCTCTATTTATGAGCAAGACGGAAACGTCTAAGCCAGTAGATACAAAGGCTCTACAGGCGAAGGACGTAAAACCACTTTCTTTTATTGCCTTTGCACTAATCCCACAACCAAACACAAACAAAATGGTTCCTGCTTCTCTTTACATCGAAGGGAACAAGGCGCGAATCAGATCAAAGGGTGGGCCGGAACTAATAGGCTTTGCCATGATCGAGCTAGAGGAAATGATTCGCAAGGAGTACAACACATGATAGCCTATGTAATCCCTTTTATGCTTGCCATGATGTTTATGGCTTACTTCATGTGGGAGATGTACAGATCATGATCTCGCTATCTATTGCCCTAGTTATTATCGGTGCAATGGCGTTGTATTATGGTCTTGTGCGTCTAAAACCAATAAAAATTGACTTATCTGAGAAGCGCCTAGCCGACCTCGAAGAACGTGTTAAGGTGCTAATGCTCAAGAACGGATTTAAACCATGAGCCCCGTTTACGTTTACGAGTGCCCAGAATGTAAATCAGTCGAGGAACATATCAGAAAGTTTTCAGAGATGGACGCACCAACCATGTGCGCCGCATGTATGCAAACTAAA
>JAAXWV010000266.1 GCA_013334845.1 Candidatus Roizmanbacteria bacterium
ATGTGAGTCAAAAGGTACATTTCCTTAACATTCAACACCCAAGAGATACCTAAATATAACACAAAGTATACGGTGGCTCCAGTTACTAAAAGGAGGAACACGTTGATAGTGCGTGTAGTATCGAATATGAGCCCATCGAGGAGTTTTTGAAGATAATAAACCATAATTGATGACGAGATGGCGGCAACCGATATCTTCAGTCCTTCAATAGCCATAAATTTCAGGTCAAGACCCTTCAAACGAAAGTGGAGAATACCGCCAAGGAGAAGAACGTTTACTATCATTGAGGTAGAGAAAGAGATAGCTAAAGCCCATACCGGCATTTTGAAAACGAGGGTAAAAAGTATACTTAGAGTAAAATTAAACGCAATGCTGAAAAGTCCCAGATAAAAAGGTGTTTTACTATCAAAAATGGCGTAAAAACAGCGGGTGAGGAAATAGTAGATAGAATGAAATGGAATCGAGAGGGCGAAGTAAGAAAGGGTATATGCGGTAGTCACAGTAGCATCCCAGTCAAACTTCTCACCTCCATAGAAAAATCGCACGAGAGGCGTTCGAGCAAAGATGAAAAAGCAGGCAAGCGGCATGGTAAGAAAGAAGAGATTTAGTATGGAATCGCTGACAATTTTTTTAAATTCTTTCATGTTTTGGTTATGAAACACTTCGCTCAGATAAGGGAGCGAAGCTTGTCCAAAGGCTATGCCAATGACTGAAACAGGAAGTAACTGTAAATGTTGAGCAAAATAAAACACCGTGTAAGATCCGGCACCCAGCAGCGTTGTTAACGTCAAGTCGATAGTAGCATCAATTTGCGCCACTATGACAGTAAATATCCGCGGTATTACAAGCTTTATAAATTCCCACACCGCTTTCGTTTTTTTGATAATCGGGCGATAGGTGTAATCTGAAAAGAATAGAATTGGTAACTGGATAAGGAAGAAGAGAAAAGCGCCGATAATGATGCCAACAACTGGTGCCATAAGATAAAGATATTGATGGAACAGGAGTGTGGTTGCAATAACTGCCAGGTTATAGAGAATTGGTGCAATTGCCGGAAGCAAAAAGGACTTTTTAGCTTGACTGATACCCGTCAAAAAATTTCCCAGTACGAGAAAAGGCAGTTGTCCTACCAAGAGCATCTGAGAATAGAACGCTATCATATCTGGCTTTACTTTACTAAAGCCTGGTGTGACAATCCCCATAAGGTAAGGAGTTAGTATGTAAAAAATAGCGACAAATCCAAAAAGCACAAGCGTTATAAGGTTGATTATGGTGGAAATATTGTCACCATGTGTTTTCTTATCCTTTTGATACTTAATAAAAAAAGGAATAAAGGTCGTGGTGAGAGCGCCTGTTATCAGAATCTCAAAAATGAGATCAGGAAAGCGGAATGCGGCGAGATATATGTCTAATTCCTCTTTAGTAAAGTAACCGGCGAGAACGCGATTGCGAAGGAATCCGAAAAAGCGCGATACCACAAGCATACTCGAGATAATAAGAGTAGACGACAGGATACTTGTCTGTTTTGCGAAGATGACCTCTTTCGTTTTTTCAATGAGACGATCCATGTGTGATTTAGAGCTTTATAACAATATATTTATTACTTTTTTCTCAATTTATTCAATGATGTTTTTATTATAGAGTGTCGGAAACTATTTTTCACATGAATTTAAGAAGTCAATACTCTTGACTTCCGGTGAGTTTTGGCGTTTAATGGTTATATATGGTGTTTTTTGGTGAATATCAAGTCTCGTTTTCAGCACCGGGAAGAATTGTTTTGCCAAAAAAACTGCGCGAACTGCTCAAAGGAAGTATGTTTGTGCTCACCAGAGGATTTGACACATGTCTAGCAGGATACGATAAAGAGGACTGGGAAAAACGAGCCCAGGAACTGTTAAGTGTTTCGCTTCTAGAGAGCGAGAACCTTGAAAAACGACGATTTGTGTTTGCATCAGCGGTCTTTATCGAAATTGACGATCAGGGGCGATTTGTTGTCCCACGCAATTTGTTGCAGTATTCATTACTTGGCGATAAAGCGGTGATTGTCGGCGTTGGAGATCATTTTGAAATCTGGAACGCTGAAAAATGGGAAAAGTATTTAAAAGAGTTTAGAAATTGAAATAACTATCGTGCACACTCCTGTTTTATTGAAAGAAACGATCGAGCAATTGGATATAAAGTCCAATGGCAAGTATATAGATGCAACAGCGGGTGAGGGAGGACACTTAAGTGAAATTTTAAAACTTGGAGGTGAGGTACTGGGAATCGATATTGACCAGAATCAGGTAAGAAAATTAAAAGAAAAGATGAGTGGTCAGGATCGACTCCAGTTAACTCAAGGAAGTTATGCAAATATTGCAGAAATAGCCGCAAAATGCGGCTTTAACGAGGTAGACGGCGTGATATTTGATTTGGGCTTGTCTATGGAACAGCTAGCCCGATCAGGGAGAGGATTCTCCTATCGAGGACTTGAGGAGCCTTTGGATATGCGACTTGATTGTACTGTGCAGACCACGACGGCGTCCGACATCGTAAGTACGTTTACAGAGGAAGAGTTGTATGAAATATTTGCAAGCTATGCGGAAGAGTTGCATTCCC
>JAAXWV010000267.1 GCA_013334845.1 Candidatus Roizmanbacteria bacterium
CGCTTCGCGGCTGCCCCCTTCAAAGGGGGATCTGAATGCTGTCCCTGCAGGCGTTTAGAAAGCTCCGCAACATCATGTTTAACCCAGTCGTGTGTGAATATCAAGTCCCCCGGACCGCGCCTTCGCGCGACCCGGGGGACTTTCATGGTGTCGGTTTCCGCCGCCTACTTGATGTAGTCGTTCAGCACGTTCTCAAGATACTCCTGGCGTCCGCTGGTGATCTCGGGCTCGCCCTGTTTCAGGGTGTAGGACATGGTATAGTTTTTACTTATTTCCTTATTTGGTCCTTATTGCAAATAGCCCTACCCGATGCTAATCTTAATATTTTCAGAATAATTTTTAACGCTTTGGGGCTTGATATTCCAAGTGATTCCATTAACAATTCAGGTATTGGAATTAAATCAATTTCTATTGCTGTTATTATTTCTATTACCGATTGGTTGATTAGTTATATGATCATTTGCTATGACTTAAACTCCTCGTTAGCTTTTTATTTCAGAAAATGTTTGGCGTGATACATTTGTGATACTTCAGGGATAAGTTCGACTCAATAATTAAAGAGGTAAGTCCATAAAAGTAGAGCCTTTTAAGGGCGCCGCTTTTTTCCTTGCACATCTTTTGATTGTTCTTCTCGTGCTCTTCATTAACTAATTAATTTTTAAAAAACTAAGATCAATTTGCTTATGAAAAAGTTCTCACGTGCTTTTTTGATTGCGATCTTTATGGTCCCGCTTTTATTCTGGGGCAAAGAAAGCTCTGCTATCCCAGTCTTTGCTCGTAAGTACAAGACTTCTTGCTTTACCTGTCATACCCAATATCCGGCAAGAAACGCTTTCGGTGAAGCCTTCAAAAACAATGGTTATCGCTGGCCTGGTGGGGAAGACGAGGAAAAGACTAAAATTGAGCAGGTAAAATTGGGCACGGAAGCTTGGGAAAAATTGTTCCCGGATGCGCCGTATCCAGCCGATATATCAGGCATTGCGCCATTTTCATTTTGGGCAACAGGTAACCTTGTCAGCTATCAAGAAAAGATTGACGCCTACAAAAATCCTGTTACAAACGCTAACGTTGCAGCAACACCTGAAGCACTTGCTTGGGGTGTTCCAAACACGGCTCGGATTTTGTTGGGTGGAACCGTTGGGGATAATATCTCTTATTTAGGTGTATATAATTTTCCAACTACCACAACCGCATTAACAACGGCCTTCCAAATGCGTGCTATATGGTCTTTTGCACCAGGTGTAACAATGACGTTTGCAAATGCATTTCCGAACATAACAGGCGTCATTACAAACGTGCTCCCAGCAGCAGGAACAGGTGTTGAATTCACCTATGCAACTGGTGATGAGGGCGGATGGATGGTGACCGCAGGTGTAAACAACGGAGCTACAACCGATAAACTCTTTGATAAACGTTATATCGTTGCACGCTACAAACTCTTTGGTGCCGGATTGCTGAGCGGTGCTGGCGGCGTATTAGGCAACGAATATATCGGTTTGGATAACAGTGTGTCGATAGGCGCTGGTATTTACAATTCCAACGAAGGCTTCACAACTGCAGGAGACAAAACTCAATGGGGTGTTGATCTCACAGGCAACTATGGCAACTTTACTGCTGGTGTGGCCTATGGACAAAACAAAGACCTGGATAGCAAAATCTTCTATGCGAATCTGGGCTACTACATTTATCCATGGATGCTCGCAAGGGTGCAATACGACACTGAATCAGTCAGAGATTATGGCAGAATCAGACCGTCTGTTCGTGCGTACTTAAGAGCAAATGTCTACCTCGATGTGACCTACACAGCATTTACAAAGGATGCTAATGCTTCTACAGGTGTAAAAAATAGGGAACAAGCTATCGTCTCGGCTGGAATTGCATTCTAGTTTCGTGTTAATTCGGGTAACGCGATAGCTGAGTCTGGAAAGGTGTGATTCATTGCAGCATTCCCCGGTTGCCGGTGAACATGCCTTTCCATGACTATTTAAGTTGCCGCACTCTCCAAAGTTAAAAGGCTCAAAAAACAAAATTATCCCATAAAAATATTCATCGTGATAATGTCGTGATAATCGGTGTATATCTTCCTTTAGAACAGTTCCAAGTGCGAAAGACTCAGTTACACAGTACATAACATTAGATATGCAGGTCTTACACAACAGCAGTTTAAAACCGCGCAGTTGATGCAAGATGAAAAAATCACCCCACCTGAGTTAATCCATCTTTAAAATATTTTTTATAAACACTCTAAAGTGTGTGGGAGGACTTGATTATGAAGAAATGCTACAGTCTTATTTCTATTATAAGTCTCATTGTTTTATCACTCATTATCGGGATTAAAGAAAGCTCAGCAGTCCCCGTTTTTGCCCGCAAGTACAATACCTCATGTGCGACCTGCCATATCGGGTTTCCTGCAAGAAACGCATTTGGCGAAGCGTTTAGAAATAACGGCTATCGCTTCCCTGAAGGCGGAGATGAGGAGAAGGTAAAAATCAAGCAGGTAGAACTTGGGTCCGAGTCCTGGAAGAAGCTTTTTCCAGATGCGCTTTACCCGGCTGACATTCCCGGAATTGCGCCGCTTGCCCTTCTGGCCAAAGGGA
>JAAXWV010000045.1 GCA_013334845.1 Candidatus Roizmanbacteria bacterium
ATATATGATACTTATTACAGGCGGGATTAAATCGGGGAAAAGCAGTATGGCTGTCGATTACGCCCGGTCGTTTAAGGGGCCGCGCGTATTCATAGCAACCGGTGTGGCTTTTGACGATGAAATGACGGATAAGATAAAAAGGCATAAAAAAGAAAGAGGGGAAGGTAATAGGTAACAGAGGAAACCAGGAAGATAAGCAGTGTTTTCGAAAAGAGCGGATATTTGTCAGAAAATCGCTTGTAGAGTATCATATCTGAGGTAATTGTATAGTAATTTACCCAAAATGTAGTATATTATTCTCTCATGGCTTACTATTCTGAGTGCGGAAGGTCATCGCCTCAGCCTGAACGAAGCAAATTGCTTATTCCTCATAGTACGCGTGAGATAAAATTTAACGCTGTTACACTATCCGGGGACAGAGGAGAGGCTACGATATTTCGCCAAGGTTTTTCTGAGGGATCTTCAAGTACTGCTGTTATATTTCTCCACGGTCTCGCCTGCCATCCTCGTCCAAATATCGAGGAAGAAGGAAGTCGAGACTACTTTGATTTGATGATAAAGCAGACTATAGAGAGAAGCCATGATGCGTATACGTTGTCTCAGGTTGCTCAACCTCCCAATAATATGAGCGAAGGAGAATACAAGCAGTTTATAAGCTCTCAGCATAAATTCGCATTGTTGAGCAACTTTCCTTACTCGCTTCGTGCAGGTGTAGAGGATCTGATTGCTGAAAAGCAAGGCAAACTTAAACACTTGTATGTATACGCTCATTCGATGGCCTTTTTCAATCTCCTGAAGCTCGACGACATAAAACAAGAATTAAAGAAACAAGGAATTACCTTGTCGGTTGGAGGATCATGTTTGGCTATTGAACCTTCTGTTTTATCGAGGATTGCTGCGCCATTGTTGTTAGCTCATGGCAAAGGAGCAAGTAAAGTGAGTGATGATCTCCATCAAAGTGCATACCGCCACGGATTACAACTGCTTGGTAGTGCGCTCGGTGCCCGATTATCAGATTCATTTACGGCAAACTTATGGAACTCAAATCATCGGATAAATGAGTTATTTGGGCGGCAGTTGGTGAGCGCTCAAATAAGTCCTGAGATTATTCAGTCGGTAATTGATGAACTTACCCATATTTTTATTGCAGGAGATGATTTGATTGTAAGTAACAAGACCATTCGCAAATACACTCAGTATTCGCAGGCGACAGTATATTGTGTGGAAAATGAAGGGCATTTGTTAGAACGGAATCAGGATGTAGCGAAAGAAATTGTAAACGTTATCGATGTCTATTTACTTAAATTACGTAGGCAAGAAAGTAGAAAAGTTGCCTAATTTGCGTCTTCCGACGAGAGTTGGCCGCAGGCTGCTTTAATATCGTCTCCCATAGTCACCCTCAGAGTGTAGGGAATACCATGCTCTTTAAGTACTTCCGCAAAACGAAAAAGCCGGTTATTGCTTGGCCGTTGGTACGGCGACTGGGTAACGGTATTGTAGGGAATGAGATTTACATGGGCGAGCCGGTTCCTCAGTAAGCGGGATAAGCTTTCAGCATGCTCTAATTCATCGTTAATGCCATTTATTAAAATATATTCATACGTGATCCGTTTGTTGCTTAATTTGGTGTATTCATCCATCGCATTGATCAGGTCATCGAATTTAAATACTTTAGCAATCGGCATGATTTTTTCCCGAATCTGCTGGTTGGGTGCGTGAAGGCTGAGAGCGATTCGTCCTTTATATCCCGAAGATATGAACTGTTTAAATTGTGGAATATATCCGGAAGTGGAGACCGTGATTCGCCGGTCGCCGAGTCCCATTTTTTCCGGATCGGTGAGAATAGCGATGGATTTCTCCACTTCAGGAAGGTTGAGCATCGGTTCCCCCATGCCCATGTAGACGACATTCGTCACCGTTTCACCCAGTTCTTTGCAAATCCGACAGAAATACAACACCTGATCGACTATTTCATCGGCCGTAAGATTACCGCGAAATCCCATTTTCCCCGTAGCACAGAAGGAACAGTTTACCGGGCATCCGACCATACAGCTCACGCAAACGGTGTTTCTTCCATCTTCGTGACGCATGAGCACTGCTTCGATCTGTTGTTTATCTGCAAGCCGTTGGAAAGCGACTTTATAGACATCTTTGTTTTGTGAAATGAGGGTTTTTGTCGGCGATAAACGGGTGAAGGGGATAGTCTCCGAAAGTTTTGTTCGTAGATCTTTTGGCCAGGTGGTCAACTCGTCATACGAGCCGATGAACTGGCGATAGTACGCTTCGTTGAATTGTTTGAGTCGGAACGAGGGAAGGTTATTACCGTGAGCGAAAGCGTTAATCATGCTTTTTATTTAATATATTCACGATGCATTTCTTTTGAAAAACGGGACTATCAAATATGCGAAGGCAGCTAATCGTTTACGAAACGTTACTGGAGGTTCTTGTTTATATCCTCCAGATTTAACAACTTGTTCCGCCATTTTTAAAGGATAGGGAAGCTCAATATGAGAGGGTTCTGGAGAGCGTGGTGGAGTAGTAACTTTTGTAGAAGTTTCTCCTTTAAATCTATGTATAGTGATCGGGCTCGGACCTATTGTTAAGGGATGTCTCGATCTTGTATACCGTGGAAGGCTGAGATTAAGCTCTGTCGAGTCACGCCAACTATTTGGGTGATATGTTATACCTTTATATGGATTAAATATGCGCCGTTCCATAGATGTATGGTTTTGTAAAGTAATATGCGTATTATACCATATATTCTATAGGATAGAGTTTATTGTATTTCTCCGACGAGCCAATCGTAGTATTTTCTGTTTATGTGCGCGGCAGGAATCGCGATGACACAAGGTGTCTCGTAGCTGTGGAGCTCTTCGACAGCTGTTTCAAGCTTCGCATAGTTTTCTTCAATGGTTTTAGCAATAAGCACTACTTCTTTCTCTTTTTGCATTGTGCCATGGTAAGGATACATCGACGTAATTTCAGGGATGATATTTATACATCCGCAGAGTTTCCGTTTCAGCAGCTCACTACCGATCTGTTCAGCTTCAGTGATGTCTTTACAGGGTATATAGGCGAGAAGTACATTTGTCATAACAGTTGAGTTGAATGATAATAAAATATATTTTACATTTAATGTAATGAAAATGGTGAAAACATGGGACAACACATGGAAAGTGCTCTGGATATCGTGGAAGGCCTTGGGGATTTATTCTATCCTTTCTATCTTCGGTAAAATCTACGAGAGTACACTTTACCCCTTTTTACAAATGTTCGTGTTGGCGAAAATACTCGATATGATCGGCAGCGGGAAGCATCTCGTCTGGGGTGATTTTACCTGGATGATTGTTACTTACGTTTCTGCGACTTTTGTGAAGGTTATTATGACAACCTTTCTTGATAATAAGCAACTGGTACTTGAGAACCAGATGATGCATTATATCGATTACCAGATTGACAAAAAACTTACAAAACTTGATCCCGCCACTTTTGAGAATGTTGAGTTTCAGAATCTCCTTGCTCAAATAGAGGGGGTAAAGGGGACAATGACCGCATACCTCATACGAATTGTTGCTTTTATAGATCATGTAGTTAAGATTGTTACCGCGACAGTGATATTATTGTTTGCGTTCCCTTTTTTTATCCCAATTGTTGTAGTTGCAACCGTGCCTTCGTTTTTGGCCGCGATGTCATTGCGTGAGAAAGTGTGGCCCTTTCTTCTTGAAAAAAACTCTCTGGTAAATAGAATATCCGGCTACATTAGGACGCTTCTTTCTGCTGACGGCACTTCCAAAGAGGCAGCCATCTATCAAACAGGCCACGAGCTTCTCTTAAAAGTCAAACAACAGCAGCGGCAGTTCATCACGAAATTTCATAAATCGGTCGATCAACAGATGGTATTTGTGATTTTATCGAGGATATTTCAGATTCTGGCATTTTTAGGCACGCAGGCCTTTAATTTATCTGCGGTTATGGCCGGAAAGCTGGGAGTAGGTCAGTTTACCCTTTATTTTCAGCAGACATTCAACCTTGCTCTTGGAGTAGAGGGAGTTCTTGATAATTATTCATCGATGGTAATGCGAAGTAAGTATCTCGATAAGTATTTTGAATTTCAGAATATCGAACCGATTATTCGTTCCCCGGATCATCCGCTCACGCTGCCTGCCAGTCCTCACCCGCCGGTTATCGAATTTAAAGACGTTTCGTTTAAATATCCGGGCACTGAACGGTATATTTACAAAAACCTCAGTTTTATGATCGGCAGTGGAGAGAAGATAGCACTCGTGGGGGTAAACGGAGCAGGAAAAACCACCTTGATCAAACTGATGCTGCGATTCCATGATCCAACGGAGGGAGAAATACTGGTAAACGGGGTTAATTTAAAAGAACTTAATTTACGTGATTGGTACGAATATGTCGGAGCTCTCTTTCAGGATTTTATCCGGTATCAGTTTTCCTTTAAGGAGAATATCTTTTACGGCGATATGAATAAAGTACATACAGAAAAAGCGCTGGAAGAAGCAATTACTAAATCAGGAGCCGATGAATATATTGATTCTTTGCCTAAAAAATATGATCAAATTGTGGGGAAGATGTTTAAAGACGGTGTTGATCTTTCAGGTGGACAATGGCAAAAACTGGCGCTTGCTCGGGCTTTTTACCGGAATGCACCGATTTTAATCCTTGATGAACCAACGAGTGCCATTGATGCAAAAGCTGAATTTGAGATTTTTGAGCGAGTACAAAAACTTCAAAAAGATAAGACGGTTATCATTATCTCTCACCGTTTTTCTACGGTTCGCAACGCCGATCGCATTATCGTAATCAACGATGGGAAGATTGTCGAAAACGGCAACCACGAACTGCTGATGAATAAACGGGGACTCTATGCAGAACTCTTCAATATCCAAGCGCAGGGATATAAGTAAGGTGTGTCGTGTATTACTTCCAGAACCGTGCAAAATAGACGATCCCAATCCCCAGTATGATAAAAAAAGTTATCGCAATTAGCTGAGTAGTGAGGTTTTTCATTCTCTCATTGTAATAATGAGTTCTTAATAATTACTGAAGGGGAGTTGTGGATCCGTTATTTAAAGCAGCCGATTCATTCCGCAACTTTATGAGGGCGCGAATTGAAGTATCTATGCTTTTATAAAAAGCAACATCAGGTGGTAAGGATATAGTCTCGATACGTTTATTTGATAACGTTATTTTCTCATAGATATCGAACACATGTCCTTGTTGAGACTGTTGTAGAAAGTTACCGTAGGGAAGGCGTAATCCAAACGTATCATCCACGCTCCCTAATTCATTTTTGCCTGAGGCAGGGAAATATAACCTAAAACTTAATTTTGTTCCCGTTTCTGCCTTGAGTAACACTTCGATTCTGAATCGAATCAAAGATAGATTTGATTTGGATGAATATTGTTCCGCATATTCCTCAAACTGCTCGTTATACGATCGGTACTCGCATAGAAAATAAATTTCTTATCTCCACTTCATGGGAGGCAAAATGCATATCTCATAAGCAATACGAGGATATTGCGGTCAATCTTGATGACGTTGGCAAGATGCTGTGGGTTTGGAAGAAAAGTTTGGATCAGAGAAGAAAAACCGCGCTAGGTAAGCGCGGAAAAGATTAAACTTTCGGAGACTGAAGACAAACCCGTGGTCAGGCTCCGCCCAAAGGCCGTACAACCACAAACCATCACCATCCCGCTCCAGATAAAAGACACTGGGACGGCCACCCGAGTCGGTATTGTATGACTTGCTATCTATTCCACTGCTTGCTTAGTCATCAAACGATTAGGAAACAATGCTGCATTTTATCTTTGATATAAAATCACTGAGCAAGTCACACCAAGTTTCTTCTTTTTTATGACATTGCGTACATCGCTCCGTAAAAAGCAGGAGGCCGTTTGCGCTCTCAATCTACATATGCCAGAAAGGTCTCAAAAAACCGTAGCCTTTTGATATAACATATCTAAATCCTAGTATAGCAAAATAATTTCGGACGCCTAAAAAAGGAACAAAGAATCAAAGGGTCAACGTTTTATAAGATTTTTCAAAAGTGAACTAAGAGTCTGAGGTTTTTGAGTTTTAAACTTTCGGAGACTGAAGACAAACCCGTGGTCAGGCTCCCACTTCGGGTCAGGCTCCGCCCAACCGTCGCACAGCCACAGACCACCAATACGCCGCTCCAGACCGAAGACACCCTGAGTGCCATACGAGTCGGTAATTTGTCTCATTCCTATCCAATAGTAATCTCCCAAGGGCTGATCTTTAGTCTGCAATCTCATATGTGGTCCTACTTCTGCTGGACACAGCTCAAGCCCTAATGCTTGCGCCTTTCTGTATATTTCAGCAGCTGTTGGCTTGCCGGAAAGACCTAAATCTCCAACCTTTACCTTCACAGTATCAAGTACTTGAGCATCGGGGAGGGTAGTGAATTTCGGATTTTCCATCATGCCCTGAGCAATAGAGGTTATATTAACTCCCGCTTGTTTTAATTCATTCTGAAGTTGCTCTTTTGTCTTACCACCAATTTCAACCTGTTGTCTTCTTATTTTTCCTTCAGGGAATGAAGTGTACACGTGCTCTATGTTGTGCGATTGTAGTCTGTCAAAAATGCCAGGTAAAAGGGGACCGACATATGCTTTGGTATCATGTCGCAATTCTCCTAGATTGTGTGCAATTTGAGAAGGCTCACAGCCAAACATAATCGACATATCTTCCTCTGGATTTCTTTGATTTCTCAATTCCTCAATTCGTGGATCTCGGCTGTACCCAAATCCCTGAATTAGACTATCCACTTCGTATAAGAAGACTAGTTCAGAAGCCTCTAACAACATTCCTTTTTGCATTTTGTGGTCTATCTCTGTCAGATGTTTCATGTCGGCAACTTTTTTCTGATACGCTTTTCCATCAGGAAACTCATCCAGCTTTTGCTCAACTATGGGAGCCATATACGGGTCAAGATTTTGTTCAGGCGCAATACCACGAACCTCAGCAATACTACCACCTTCCATACGAATAGCAACTCGTGGAACGGTTGGTTTTGCATCACGGTCATTGGAATAATAGACATAAAAGTCTCCACCTTTAAGCTGCGCTTGCGCTGTTGACTCACCAGCGGTACACCAACCCGTGCCATGACCCTGTAACGAGGTTACCAGGGGCATATGATCTGATCCTTGATCGTATTTTACCCAGCGGCCAGTAGTATCTACCAATCCTTGTTTATCTGCTGGTATCACCTTTTCAATGGCAAATGCATATAGCTTGGCAAAGTTTTCTCCCTGTAATAGTTTTTCCAATTCTGGATCAGTATCTTCATTTGCTCTTTTTGCCCCTTTTGCGGTATATTTCTTGTCTACTATATCGATAACATATGCTAATGCTTCACGATTTAGGTCTGGAAATGGCTTAGTTGTGCCAATTGAGCGTTGTGGATACGCTTTCTTCTCTTTATCGTATTCACCCATACTCAGCACACTACGGAGTGTCCAGTATTTCAAAGCATCTGGATACAAAGCATCAGATGAGGATAAATAGTCAATCCATTTATCCATACTAGATTTCTGATCTGCAACAATTGCTTCTATGTTTTGTCTTTTCAGTTCCTCCCAGTTTACATGTTGCAGATCTGCTTCCTGACCTCGCTCTCGTATAATACGGCGTTGATTCTCCCAATAGCCTTCAGTAATCTCATCTGGTTTTATAATATATTTGCTGTGGAGAAGCCGTTTTACTGCCTCCATGGCACGTTCTCTTTGCTGCGGATTTTCTCGATCAGTAATTTCGTGGAAACGATTAAGATAATTTTGGATACGATCGAGAGGGTTTTGAGGCACTCGTTCGCCAGTTCGGGCTTCACTACGTCTTGCTGCCGAGTCTACTTCGGGTGCTTTATGAAGGTCATACTTCTGTTTTAGTAGTTGAATTGATGCTTCTGGATTTCCACCTTCCATATTTATAATTAACTTACTTTTAACGAAATTATATCAATTTTCCTCGTTTATAAATACCGCAGACCAAAATGGTCTAATATATCTAGAAGCCCATTCTCATCGACCGTTTTACCGACGTAGCCATGGTCATTTTTGAGTGCAACATGATCCTTTAATTCCTGTGAAGCATTTCCCATTGCACCTGCATAGCCGCAAATCTCCATAAACGTCCAATCAGTCATACCATCGCCGACTCCCAGCATCTCAGCAAGGGGTATCCCCGTAGATTTCGATATGGTGATGGCCGCTTGTCTCTTTGAAATCCCTTGAAGCGTAATAATTCCAAACTGATAGGGGAGTGCAGTAGGATGAATACCCCACTGCAAGGTAAGCGTGTTTTTAATTTGTTCAAACAGTGAAATAATTACATTCTTTTGAGTCTCATCATCAGCGACTGGCATAATTTTGACAACTGCCAAATCCTTCGCTTTCTCCGTGAGAGATTCGACAATATTTGGTTCCCGATAGAGTATAGCTTTATGTTTTTCGGTCTTATCACCGATCTGACTTTTAAGAATGTAATAGCCGTCTTGAGTATATAGTTCAGTGTAGATATTATGTGATAGCAACGTATCAAGTATTGTTAATATATGATTTGTATCGATGATATGTTGTTCAATGATTTTCTGATTAAGAATATCTGTGACCACTGCGCCTCCGTCACCAATATGAACATTATTCAAATGGGCGAGTTTCACAATTTCGTGAATGGCAAACGTTCCTTTACCGGTGCAGAGACTTACAACAACACCGTTTTGGCGCAATGATTTGAGAGTTTCAAGAACACGGGCATTGGGAAGGGGCCAATTGTATCCTTCTTTACTGCCAACCAGCACCCCATCAACATCCAAAATCATACCTTTTATCATGAAAGTATTTTAGCACATTAAGAACAGGGCATTTATTAAAGAGAGAAAGGTGGACAAGTGATTAAATTATGTGGTTTATAAAGCCGTGATGGGGTTTACTGTTTCATAAAAGGAAAGTATGAGGTAAAATAGTAAGACAAATGCGGCGCGTTGGCGAAGTGGTAACGCGGCTGTCTGCAAAACAGCTATTGCGCCAGTCCGATTCTGGCACGCGCCTCATAAATTGTCATCCCGTTGCACAGCGGGTTCCAGAAGGATAATTCCCACTGGGGGACCGAATAAGTGACAATTGATGCACTGGATTCCCGAGCAGGTCGGGAATGACGAAATAGGAGAGGTGTCGGAGCGGTTGAACGAGCTAGTCTTGAAAACTAGTAAGGAGGCAACTCTTTCGGGGGTTCGAATCCCCCCCTCTCCGCCAAGTCACTCGGT
>JAAXWV010000046.1 GCA_013334845.1 Candidatus Roizmanbacteria bacterium
GAATATTCCCAGGGTTGTTTTTGCCAGTTCGGCAGCCGTGTATGGTGATATTGACCGGATTCCTATTTCGGAAACATCTCCGACCCAGCCAATCTCGCCTTATGGATTGCAAAAACTGGCCAGTGAAGCGTATATGAAGCTCTTTGTAAAGCACATTAACATTACTGCTGTCGCTTTAAGGTTATTCAATGTTTATGGTCCTCGCCAGAGACCTGACTCGGCATATTCGGGTGTTATTTCCATTTTCTCTGCTGCCATGCGAAATAATTTACCGATAGCCATCTATGGGGACGGCGAGCAGACTCGGGATTTTGTTTATGTGAAAGATGTCGCAAAGGCGTTTGCACAAGCATTAACAAAACCAATGACCAAAGGAGAGTTTCTTGTCTATAATGTTGCAACAGGCAAGAAAACATCCCTCCTCGGTTTGGTAGAGACGCTTAAGACAAACTTTCCTGAATGGGAATCCAGAATTGAGTTCAAGCTCGCTCGCCATGGTGATATTCTTGAGTCGCAGGCTGATATTTCACGGGCTAAGGAGATGGGATTTGAACCGGGCTTTACTGTCTCGGCAGGGCTGGAAAGCCTTGTCAGATCCGAAGAAATATAAGTGTTAAGTAATTGGCGCGTTTTCTGGCTGGTACATTAAGCTTCCTCTATTACAGTAACGGGCAAGTTGATGTTGTTTCCCGTTAAACGCCTAATCCAACGTGGTGTTGGATATTTTCTCACCTAAAAATATATCTTGCAATGCAATTTATTGACCTTGCAAAACAGCAGTCATTAATCAAAGATAAGCTCGATGAGCGCATTCAGGCGGTTCTGTCTCATGGTAAATACATCATGGGGCCGGAAGTAACTGAATTGGAGGACAAGCTTAAAACATTTGTCGGGACAAAGCACTGTCTTTCCTGCTCTTCCGGCACGGATGCGTTGCTTATCCCTTTGATGGCGTGGGGAGTTGGGCCCGGAGATGCGGTGCTTACAACGCCTTTTACCTTTGTCGCAACAGCAGAAGTGGTGCAGCTCGTTGGTGCTACACCCGTTTTTGTTGATATCGATAGGGAGACATTCAATATTGATCCCCAGAAACTTGAAGAGGCGATTAAGCAAATTATTTCTCAGGGAAAGCTAACCCCGAAGGTCATTATTCCTGTGGATTTGTTCGGCCTGCCTGCCGATTACCCTCAGATTGAGGCAATTGCCAAGAAATACAACCTCTTGGTCCTTGAGGACGCTGCTCAGGGATTCGGCGGCGCTATTGGAAATAGTAAAGCCTGTAGTTTTGGTCATGCGGGGGCAACTTCGTTTTTCCCTGCAAAACCGCTTGGCTGCTATGGAGATGGCGGGGCGCTCTTTACCAATGATGATAATATGATTGAGATATTCCAGTCAATCCGTGTGCATGGAATGGGTTCAGATAAATACGACAACGTAAGAGTTGGGTTAAATGCTCGTCTTGATACATTTCAGGCGGCGATCCTGCTCGAAAAGTTTGCCTGCTTCCCAAATGAAATTGAGTTAAGAAATAAGGTCGCAAGCTGGTATACCGAAAAGCTGAAGGGTAAAATTGAAACACCGATTATTCCTGAAAATTACACTTCAGTTTGGGCACAGTATTCTGTTGTTGCAGAGTCGGCGCAGCGCAGAGCTGAGTTACAGCAAAAATTGAAGGAAAAAGGTGTCCCGACAGCGGTCTACTATCCAAAACCGTTGCATTTGCAGACTGCATTTAAGCATTTGGGCTATAAGTCAGGTGATTTCCCAATATCGGAGGCCATTAGCGAACGGATTTTCAGCTTACCAATGCATCCGTACTTATGCGAAGAAGAAGTTGAGCATATTAGTAAACAATTTTAATAATGGAAAGGGCGAATACTATGTTAAACCAAATTAATCTCAATCAGGATTTTGGCCGATCGAGAAAAGTTTGTGTGGTTGGCGCAGGTCGCTGGGGAAAAAATCACATTAAAACATTTGCCGATCTTGGGGTGCTCGCAGGCGTTGTTGAGACAAATCAGGATGCGCTCCTTTCATTAAGAAAGCAGTACCCGGACGTTAAACTTTTTACGAACATAGAACATGCCTTAGAGCATGACTTTGACGGATTTACGATTGCTACGCCGGTTCATACGCATTTTGATGTTGCCAAGGCAATTATTGAGAGCGGACGCCATGTGCTGGTCGAAAAGCCTATTACCATGAAAAGCACAGAGGCCCTTGAACTCAAGAGATTGGCCGAGCAAAACAAGGTGAATTTGATGGTGGGACACGTCCTGCTCTTCCATCCCGCATTTCGCAAGATCAAGGAATTGATTGATAACGGAATTCTCGGGGAACTCCAGTATGTGTATAGCAACCGCCTGAACCTTGGGACAATCCGCACTGAGGAAAACGTGTTCTGGAGCTTCGCCCCGCATGATATTTCCCTGTTTCAATACCTGACGGATTCATTCCCGCAGGTCATTGCTTCCAGTGGAGCTATGATTATTCAGGATGGGCTTCATGACACCACAATTACCACGATCAAATATCCGGGAAATGTCACTGGACATATTTATGTAAGCTGGCTGCATCCGTTCAAGGAGCACCGCTTTGTGGTGATCGGTTCAAACGGAATGATCCGCTTTGAGGATTCAATGGAAGGCAAACCGCTCGTATTTTATGATAAGGGCGTTGTCTGGCAGGCAGGAAAGCCTCAGGCGCGTGATGGCGAAGTCAGTCATATTGACTATGACAAGACCCCGCCGCTTACCTTGGAGTTGAAATATTTTGTGGATCATCTGGATGGTACGCCAGTTGAAATTGCCAACGCGCAAAACGCCGTTGAGGTTATGCAGATTCTGGAAGGCGCAACCGAAAGCTTGATGAAAGGTCAGGATCAAACCACGGTTAAGCTTCAGAAGTATGCATCATAGCGATCTGCCGCTGAATAAGATGTTCTCCCGCTTGTTCAGCGGCAAGTGTTGCCCTGCTAAAAAATAACCACTAACCCAAACTATAAACAATGGAAAGCAAACCGCCATTTGTTCATGAATCCAGCTACGTTGATGACAATGTTAACATTGGAGAAGGAACCAAAATCTGGCATTTTTCCCACATTCAAACAGGCTCTCAGATTGGTAAAGGATGCTCGGTTGGGCAAAACGTTAATATTGGTAATAATGTCAAGATTGGTAACTTTGTGAAGATTCAAAACAACGTCTCTGTTTATGAAGGCGTTGAGTTGGAAGACTATGTGTTTTGTGGGCCATCAATGGTCTTTACAAATATTTTAATGCCCCGCTCTGAGTTTCCGCAAAGAGGAACGGATTTTTACTTGCGGACAGTGGTGAAAAAGTCCGCCTCGATAGGGGCAAACGCTACAATTGTTTGTGGTGTGACGATTGGCGAATATGCCTTGATTGGCGCTGGAACTGTCGTGACCAAAGACATCCCCGCACACGCATTGGTTTTGGGAAATCCGGGAAGAGTTGTAGGTTGGGTTGATAAAAAAGGGAACAGACTGAAGTTTGATGATAAAGGCGTTAGTGGGTGTGGAAAGTTTAAAATAGAAGGTCAGAAGCTCGTTAAATTATCCGACTAACTGCGCTATAACGTATTGTTGAGAATATTTCCTGCCTTACAGCCGCAAACAATTCTCTGCTGGCTGCAAGAAATTGTTGGTTGTATCCCCCTCTGCAATTCTTTTAAAGAACCTTTCATTCTCTTCGTAGACTATAATTGTGCGTAAAAATGCTTCAGGATGGTAGTTATGGCTAATATAGCAACTCAAATAAGCATTTCAGGAACGGCTCTAAGTCAGGATAATACCTTGAAAAGAGAAGTTTTGTTTGATTTTTTGCTGATGACCGGAATGTTTCTAGGCTCATTTGCATCAGTTTATCTAATTGGTGGCGTATTTAATTACATATATTTCCTGATTCCGTTACTACTGTTTTGGAGAACTGAAAAAAAAGATTATTTCTGGTTTGCGTATTTCTTTGTCATAATGACTCAGCCTGCCTTCTTTTTTGCTCAGAAGGATGCGAATGCTATATGTCGTGTTCCTTTATATAAATTGGGGCCATTAGGAAGTTTTGTTTCTGAGGATCTTTTTATGATTATTGCAACTGTAAAAGCTTTTTTGAAAGGTAAGGAAAGAAAACTAAAAATTAATAATCCTCTTGTCTATATAGGGATATACTTCATGCTTGTTTCAATCCCGATGACATTGTTTTTTGGTGTGGAGGACTTTCACGCGATTTTAAATAGTATGAGAAGCGTGATTTATTATTTTCTGCTGTTTGCTTTTGTGCGGTTAATGAAAGACGAAGAAGATTTGATCAAGTTCGGATACATAATTTCCCCATATATTTTCCTCATAATTTTTAATCAGTTTTATGTTTTGAACTTCGGTAAACAGTTTATAGATAATTATGATCCTCAGGGATGGAGCGTTCTTTCTAATTCTGTCACTGGCGCGGTTAGAGCCGATATGGGATTTCAGTTTGGGATTATCTTGATATTGTACGTGATGATTTTTTCTTTACAAATAAAAGGGTTCAAAAAATATGAGTTGTTTAATGGGTTTTCAGATATTTTAACAGCGGCAGTTATTTTATCAATATTTATTTCTGCTACAAGGATGTTTACTGTTGTCTCAATATTGATGGTTGCTGTATATACCCTGCTTTCAGAAAAAAAACAAATTGGAAGATTACTTAAGATTGCTGGAGCCGGGGCCGTTTTGTTTTTTTTACTACAATATGCAGATGTGCTAAAAGATGATGCTATTAAAAACGCAATGTCACGATTCAATGTGGTTTTTCAAGCTGTTGAAGAAGATGATGTGTATCAAACAGATACGTTTCAAGCGCGTTTAGAAGATGATTATCCCAGGGTATTTGATGAGATTTCAAAAAGTCCTTTTCTGGGGGTGGGACTATCAACGGAATTTTATGATGCGTATAGCAATGATATTGGCTGGCCGAATACAGTTATGTTGTTGGGTATAGTTGGAGCGGGGATGTTCTTTTTTTATTATGCTAAAGTAGTGTTTTTTTATTTATCGTATCGGAAAAATTTAAAAAATGATGAATTAAAAAGAAATATAGCATGTGCATTTGCTGCTGGACTTGCAGGTTTGTTTTTAGGCTATATGACAACGTATGATTTTTTTGGTTTTTATCCGCATAAGATTTTTTTTATTTCAGTGTTGTTTGGAACAACTGATATATTAAGACAATCGTAATTCAATATTAGATTGATATAGAGGGTATTGGATTTTTATGTTTAAACAGAAAATTATTACCATTTACATTTCTCAGATTATAAACCATGTTCTTCAAATATCAGCCAGTATCATTGTTGCTAAAATTGCGGGTCCGACTGTTGTAGGAACTGTTGCTTTTGCTACCGCTTATGTTAGCTCATTCTCTTTTATTGCTGATCTTGGTTTGAATACGGTTCATGTAAAGCTGATTTCTGAAGGAAAAGATCATAAGAAACTTATTGGAACATATGCAGCTCTCAAAATGTTACTGGCTGTGATTTTTGTTGTTTCTTTTTTGATTTTTTTGGCAGTTCAAAGATATTATTACGGCGTTTACTTTGAAAGTGATGACCATGAATATGTTGTATTAATAGCGGTACTATCAGCCATAATAGATAGTGTGATTGCGGTATCTCTTTATACATATATTGGAAAAACAGAGAGTGCGAAAGTAGAATTACCGGTTTTGATGAGTAGTTTTATTTCTCAAGTTTCTCGTATAGCTGTTGTTCTTTTGGGATTCGGTGCTGTGTCAATTTCTTTGGGAAATATGGCATCAGGATTGTTGTTAATGATGGTTTATATTTACCTATTAAAGGGGGATAATCTTGGTGATTTAAAGGGGATTTTGCTTAGTTATGATGCTGAAATTGCGAAGAAATATGTGAAAACAGCAATCCCTGTCGTATTGTTAGGATTTTCAACAAATTTAATAGAGTATATCGATAAGGTTATTCTTCAGTTTCATACGAATTCCGCACAGGTTGGGTATTACACGGCAGGATTTAGGTTTGGATTTATCATTATGCTAATTGGGAACAGCGTGAGTAATCTGTTTATGCCTGCTTTTTCAAACGCGTTTAATAAGGGTGATTATGAATATGTTAATAGTGTGGTTTACAAATTTGAACGGTTTTGTTTTGTCTTTTTGATGCCATTTGTTGTGTTGTTTTCGGTTTTGGCAAAACCAATTATTCTTATGCTTTTGGGGAAAGAATACGCGGTGTCTATTGATGTAATGATGATTGTTAATGTCACTATGTTTTTAAGGGTAATAGCTCAGCCCTATGTAAGTGTTATAAATGGTATGGGAAATTTTAAACTTTCCGGTTTTTTATATACAGCCAGCGTCGCATTGATGGTTATTCTTTTGTTTGTTTTTTCTCACCCAAAATTATTAAATATGGGTGCTGTTGGTGTGTCTATATCGATGCTGATTACTTATATGGTTTTGAACCTGTTATTTAAGTACTTTGCAAAGAGAAGTGTTTCACAGCTTGAGTATCGATTGTTTTTTGGCTTCTGGATAGTTGGGTTGCTTACGTATTTGGTTTCATATTATGTGTATGATAAGTATTTTTCTTGTGACTTAATTGGAATGACTACTTTTGGCGTTTTGTTTTTGCTTGTCAATTTTGGTGGATTGAAATTATTTGGAGTTGTGAATCGTGAGGATGTTGATAAGATAGTTTCTATACTTAACGTGTTTAAGTTGAGAGATTATATCAAGGGAGAGTTTTCAAAACGTTGATATGGTTTTAATTATCATTTTGTTCTTTTATTGTAATAGAATAAAGTTTGAAATGAAGGTTGCTATTGTTTCTTATGGCCACATTGATAGTATTCTGCCTTTAGCTAAGCGTCTTGCTGAGAAAGTGCAGTTAGATTTATATATTTGTGTTTATGGTGAAAAATTTACAGAAAGCATAGGCTCTTTTGACCTCTCCCCATATTCAAATGGAATTCATGATGAAAGTGTTACGATTAAATTATTAGGAGGTAAGGTTTGTGACTATGTTAACGATTCATTTCGGATTTTTTTATTGAAATTCCCGGATTTGAAGGTTAAAAATATTGAAAACATTTTCATATCATATGAATTTGCAAAGTATTTAAATGATCAAAAATATGATATTGTTCATTTTAATGGGATAAAATTAACACAGTTTATAATTGCTTTTTTTTTGAAACGAAAGAATGTGTTATGGACAATTCATGATCCATTTTTACATACGGGAGAAGAACGATTTTCAACCACAGTTCTTTATAAAACTATTGGGTTTTTAGGTCCTAATGTTGTTGTTCATAATAAGTTTTGGATAAAAGATTTTATGCGGACTTATTCTGTGAATCCAAGGAATGTATTTTATGTCAGGCATGGTACAATGGAAATATACCGATCATTTTGCGAACGAGATTATAATCCAGATCCTCAAAAGAAAACGCTTTTATTCTTCGGGAGAATATCAAAATACAAGGGGTTAGAGTATTTAGTTAAGGCTGCTATCAAATCTAAAAACAGAGTTCCTAACTTAAAAGTAGTAATCGCCGGGGAAGGTAAATATTGTTTTGATACATCATTAATTGAAAATAACGACCTCTTTGAATGTCACAATAGGTACATAGGGAACGAAGAACTGGTTGAACTTATTCAGAAATGCGATGTTGTTGTTTGCCCATATATCGATGCAACCCAGAGTGGGGTAGTATTGACAGCTTTCGCTTTAAACAAGCCTGTTATTGCAAGTGCGGTTGGCGGAATACCTGAGGTTGTAATTCCCGAAGTTACAGGAAAATTAGTCCCTCCGAAAGACGAAGATGCATTATCCGATGCTATTGTGGATATGCTGTCTGATCCTGAAAAGCTGAAAAATATGAGTGAGAATATCAAAAAACAGTTTATCTCAGGAGAGTTTTCATGGGAAATGATTCGCGATCAAATGTTGGATATTTACAAAACCACTTTAAGATCATAATAAAAAATGAATATTTTGGTTTCTGTAAGTACTTTGGCTTTTGGCGGCGCTGAAAAACAAGCCGTACTTGATGCTAATATGCTTTCATCTCATCACACAGTGTTTTTCCTTACTTTTAAGAACGGTGAACTTGCTACCCAACTCAGACCTGAAATAAAGCTACTTCTTGTAGATAAGACAAATTATATCGTGACCGCATGGAGAGTATTGAAAATATTGAAAAAGTATAAAATTGATATTGTTCATGCGCACTTGTTTGCTCCAATGGTTCTTTCTTCATTAGCGTCAATTTTTTCAAGAGCATCTATTATATGGAATTTTCATTCTCATTCTTATGAGGATAGTGCAAAAGCCCGTCCGGGTCAAAAATATCTTGCAAAACTTCCAACGGTTAAAAAGATATTGTTTCCTGCTAACGAGTTGAAGGAGTATTATCTTCATGAAGGATATGACTTTTCCGAGAAAAAATCCCTTATTTTTTATAACTCGACTCAGGTAGATGGGAAAATTAGTATTGAAAAAATTCAAAATCAGAATAATGTTATTGGATTTATCGGAAGAGTTATTCCGTTAAAAAGGCTTCATTTATTGGTGGATTTGGCTGCCGAGTTGCTTCGAAGAAAGGTTGACAATTTTGAGATTTGGATTATTGGGGACGGACCAGATAGAAAAAGAGTTGAAGCTTATGCTGATGAAAAAAAAGTCGGTCATAAAGTTAAGTTTTTAGGATTTCAAAGCGATACGATTAAGTACTATCAACAGTTTGACATTTTTATCCTTCCATCTGAGGAAGAAGTTTTATCGCTTGCTCTGATAGATGCCGGAATGCTTGGCGTTGCATCTATCGCCTTTGATGTCGGTGGAAACAGAGATATTGTAGATGATAATGAAACCGGATTTATTGTGTCTTCTGAGGGACAATTATTTGACAGGGTCGAAGAATTGCTCAAAAGTGAAGATTTGAGAATAAAAATGGGATCAGTGTCTAAAGAAAGATGCTTGAAAAAATTCGGATCGGAAACACGTGAAAAAAATCTTCTTAGTTTATATGATGAGGTTGTATAAGGTTTGAGTGATATGCTTAGTATATCTGTATAAACTTATATGCTTATGATTTCTAAAATAAGACCTCTTGTTAGCTTAGCTCTTTGGAAAAACCCAATAGTGGAAAAAAGGCGAGCGGACTACCGTAAGTATATTCCAGAGCCATATAAAGGTGTTATAATTATTTCTGCGGATTTTGAACTCGCATGGGCATGGCGGTATGTGAAAAATGTGGATGATCCATTAAGTATTAG
>JAAXWV010000047.1 GCA_013334845.1 Candidatus Roizmanbacteria bacterium
CAACGAACCGTCCCGGAAATACTGGGGAACGAGAACCGCTGCGCTTCGCCAACCATCTCAGGATACCATCGCCATCATCCGCGCCGCCGATAAGGTGTTGAACACTATTTTCAAGGCTGGCTATGAGTACAAAAAAGCCGGGGTGATTGTGGGCGGGATCACTTCCGCAACAGCTTCAGCAAGCCCTTTGTCGCTCTTTCCCGATGAAGAGGCCGAACTGACGAGTGACCGCCAACAGAAGCTCATGCAGGTGATGGATAAAGTCAACCGGCGGTATGGAATCGGTACAATCCATACCGGGGCGGAGAACTCAGAGGCATGGAAACCGCAACAGGTGAATCTCTCGCCGCATTACACGACGGCGTGGAAGGATATTATTGAAGTGAGAGTATGTTCTTGAAAATATTCTCTTCGACATGTGCTGGTTGGAGCGCTTATTTCGCCCAGCTTGATAATGTGTGTATCTGTTAAGCTTTGGCATTCTTTCAGAACTTTCTTGCCGTTTTCAGTTTTGCCCCTGAGCAACTGATGATTACTTCTTCCCAAAAATCAGCATTCTTGATTTTGTCTGAATCATCATAACAATGGTCATATATCTTCTTCAAAGTATCTTGTTTATGCTGTAAGTCAGGTGTTGTTTTTGTTCCGTTTTTGTACACCCAATAATTGACAATTCCAATTGAAATCACTGAGTCTTTACTCGGCTCTTTAAGAAGTCGAAAGTCATCTTCCAACCAGATCTCAAATCTATAGGTATCAGCTCCATTAGCTGTGGTAAGCTCAAATTCGACTTGCATACCCTTTTTAAGAAAAGGTTCACTTCTGATTTTCTTAACTTCTTTTAGTGTTTTGAGACAGTTTTCTAGTTCTGACCGAAATAGTGGGACATCATACGAATCATGACTGGACTGATTCAAGAGGAATTTTGTGTGTCTTTCAAGGTCTTCAAAAAGTTTCGAATCCAGATCGTTTTTTCTGGAAAAATGGACTGCCTCTTTTAGGTTAATAGCCAATGGTTTTAATTGACCATATACACCCAATCTGTACCGATCTGGCAAGAATCTCTTCGTAAAGCTCTCCGCCTCCTTCCTCAGTAAATTTCCTGAGATCTCGAATTTTCCATTCTTGAGGTAGTACTCCGCTTGGCCAAGATATGAGTCAGATTCAAAAATCAACGGCTTCGGTATATCATTCTTTTCGCATTCATACATCTCAAAATACTTCCAGTTATCCTGCCCAAAGCGTTTGATCCGATGACGAAGGAGTTCGAAGAAGTTTCGGTCGTGGGTAAGAATGATGAGCTGATAGTTAGAGAAATCGGACAAAATGATGTCCAAAACCCTCTCCCGATTACTCATATCCAAACTGATTAACAAATCATCTAAGACCAAGAATTTTGGCGTGTCGTCAGTAAGTCTCGTAGAATTGATTTTCTGATCAAGCATAGCGAAACGTATGGATAATGCTATTGCGGTCAGTTTCGCTTCATTTAGAAAGGTGTGAGGTCTATGGACATTGCGTTTTTCTTCTGCTAATTTAGTATGACTAAAATGTGCATGAACATATACCTTGGGAGCAATGGTCTCGTGATTTCTTTTGGTAGTGCTTCCTTCAACAAAAGCGTCATAAGAGCAATTTTGAAAATCATAACTCACCGTAAAGGGCTGCTTGAATTTTACTAGATGTTCATTGACTGATTCAACAATGGATTCAAAATAGAACTTCAACTCTGTATTAAACCTGTCTACGGCAGCCGCAAAAGTTTTGTACGATTGCTCGTGCATCTTACCCCGTGGGTGCATGCCTGGCTTTATGTATTCCCACCAATCTTGGGCATTAGCGGTTGCCATTACGCCATCATGCCGAACTAATACCTCCCGAAAGTTGATGAACATGAGCGTGTCTTTGTCCATCAAGGGAAACAGGTCTATTTGAAACGGGTTCTTGAAATCATGAATCTTGGATAACAGTTTGTAATTTACCAGTTCACTACCTTGCGTAGCCTGTTGGATCAGGTTGCCCATTTTGGTATTGACGACTGTATTCGAGATCATTTTTTCTGTAATGGATTGCTGATCGTCTTCAAACACCAGTTTGATATAGCTTTCGTCTTCATCCGGGGCAAAGCGATTCCTTAGGTTTTCCTCATGGCGTGGATTGAAGTATTTCTGAACCTTTGCGGCATCGGACTTAAACACACTTTGCAAAAAGGTGTATAATGCCCAGTAAATACTGCTTTTTCCACTACCATTCTCACCAAATATCAACGCGTTGTGACGGTTAAAGTCTATTGTGACTTCCCCGTAGAAAAACTTAAAATGTTTGAGTTTAATCTGCTTGATCCTGTTCATCACTTGGTAGATTTAATAGGTATTACAATATCTGCCAGTTTAATATCCATGAGCTTTAGGTTATTACGGATTTCATTGTCTTTCTCCCGCATTTTTTGGTAGGCCTGATGAATGATTTCAATTTGCACCACTTCTAGTTTGCCTTCGATGGGCTCAAAATCCCGCTTGGCATATTGGGTAAAAATAATCCCTGCCTTTTCAAAATCTTCTTTGAAGTAGAGTTCCATAACCATGGCGTCTATAACTTCTTCAAAGAGCTGAAATAAATGAATATTTGGAACATGGTCATTTATTTGTTTAGAAGTTTTATTTATGAATAGCATGTAGTTAACTACAACTTCTATAATTTTCTTCTCATCAGATGTAGCATCAGGGATAGGGATCAGTTGTACTGAACGAGCTTGTATTTCGGAAAAAACTTTTTTTATTGATTTAAATCGAAGTTTATAGTAGTAATTCGCAATTTTGGAATTTAAAACCCCCAACAGGTACTTGAGATTGATATTTTTGCATTTTGAGTTTAGCACCACAATCGTATTTAGTGCAAAAAATTGTTGATTGTCATATGTAAAAATTAGTGTTCCAGAAACTCTTCGAAACAGAAGCTTCTCATCACTTTCAAAAATGTCCTTTCTCTTACAAGAATGTATCCTATCAAGGTTATAATCTAAATAGACACCATCCCAATCAATTTTATACTTATTAATATTTCGGCCATCTAAAAGCTTATAATAATCTCCAGTTGAATTTGAGTCTTTAAGAGATAATTTTTTATCGCCTTTAAGCGCAATTGCTTGATTGATAAAACATAAGTCACCCACAGTTTGAGAATGTTTTTTTTCGATGCGGTCAACCAACTTGTTGCTTTGATAATTCAGAGAAAAGTTTCTGTTGGATAAAAAATCATCTTTATGCTTAGTTACAACCAATTGACGTGATGTCAAGTTATCTTCAAAAAAGTCAACCACGTAATTATCTTCTATATTTTTATTTTCGATAATAATTATAACATTTTCAACAACTGCGTTTGCGAAAGGCATGTTTACATAATTAACAATTTGTTTCAATTGATATTGCTGAAGAATTATACTGCGAGTATAAGAGTAATAGTCTTGAGTTAGTATAGTATTTGGGATAATGTATGTAAGAATGCCTTTTGTAGATAGAGTACTAAGCCCTCTATGGATGAAAAAGATGAAAGTATTTAAACGACCGCCAGATGTTCCATAGACCGTTTTTAAGTATGACTTATAATCATTACTAATGCCTTCAGTTTTGGATAATTGAACATATGGTGGATTCCCAATCACGACATCAAATTTTGCCACGCCAAACATCCACTTAGGATCAAACCAATCCGATTTTTTGTGGCTAAAAGGGTTCCAGGTGCTAATGAGCCATGCACGACTATTTACATTTACATTCTGGCCAAGTCCCAATTGATGTTTAGTAATTTTATCCTGAGTGGTTTTAAGCTGCTCTTTCAGTTTCTCCTTTTCCTCACCATAGCTTTGAAGATATTCCTGTCGGATGCGGTCCAATTGCTCCATGTCATCATTGGCATTGAACAGCCCACCCAAATCTTTCTCTTCCGGCAGTTTGATCAGAGTATCTGCTGTAACGAACTTAAACTCGAGGTTAGGCAGTGGCTCAATGCCCCGGTTGGCTTTACTTTCGTTAATTTGTTCGTCCACAATCAGCGTCAGGAAGCAACGCAGTTTGGAAATTTCTGCCGCCACTGGTTGTATGTCCACCCCATACAATGAATTCTGGATGATGCCGATTTTGCGGGCATATTCCACTCCAGAGCTTTCCAGCTTTTCTTTCAGTTGTTTTTTTACAATGGCATTGTTGATACGGTCCACCTGTCGTTTTTTCCACCATTCGGCATCCGGGTCAAGCTTTTGGAGGGCCTGTACAATTTTTTGGAGTACCCCCATGGGAAAGGCTCCCGAACCACAGGCAGGATCGAGAATTTTCACTTTATCCAGCGCATCGAGTATGCTGTTTTTTTCAGTTGGAGAGAAAGAAGGGTCTTCCGCCTCCAGCATTTTGAAAATAGGGCGGAGCTTCTCATGCTTAATATCTGTCTTGTTATGCAGGTATTGCACCAGGCTTTCAGTGGCCATATAGTCCACAATTTCCCGAGGTGTATAAAAACTACCGGTAGCCTTGCGGGCTGTTTCGCCACTATCGGGATCAATCTCGGCCAACAGGTTTTCAAAAATCCGCCCCAGCATTTCCGGGTCCACACTCACCTCTACATCCGTTACCGAGTTTTCGTCAATGGTAAAGTTGTATTTTTCCAGTTCCTCAAAAAAGGCTTGAAACCATTGGTCGGGTATTTTCAAGGTATTCTGGTGTTCACTATGCCCGGACCGTTTGTTAGTCTTGTAATAGTCATCCACGCCCGGCTCAAACAAGCCACCATTGAGAAAGGGAATCTGCTCTGCTCCTACTGGCAGGTGATCCACCCTTTTATCCATAGGAGTATTGAGGGTCTGGAAAAAGACTTGCTCTAAAATGCTGTGATAGTAATTAGAGTTGGCTGTGACGGCTTTTGAAGCCAACAAAGATTCCGGCAGCAGTGGTTTGCCCGACTCAGATTTTTTCATCTTCAAAAACCAGCAGAACACTGTTCGGCCAATCAACCGCACAGCAAATTCCTGATATATCTGCCGGTTTTCTTTGGATACATCGGGCAGTTGTAGAATTCCCTTACCGTAATCAGCCAACTTTTTGCCGTTTTCTACTTTACCGCCTACCAGCTCATAGAAAAAGGCCTGTATGATTTTGTAGAACTCTTCATTAAGGGCTTCAACGCTAAACGCATTTAAAATATCTTGAATAGAAAGTTTTTTGTTGGAAAGTGCTGCCAAACGTTCAGAGGGGGTGCGGACTTTCTCATCTTCACCCAGCAGGTAGGTATATCGTTTGGGTTCCGTGGCCTGTTCAATGACTTCCCCTTCTTCATTGAGCATTTTGATCTCTGAAACGAACGATAAACGCCATTTTCTATCCTGCATAAACACGATCATAGCGCCATCTACATCGTATTTATATACATCGCGGAGCAAATCACGAAGGCCCACTTTATTTCGCTCTAGCCACACGTCCGGGTTCACCTCAATTTTGTACAAACCTATGATGCGTTCATCAGCGGTAGTAAAGTTTCCCAATTCATATGCCGCCTTAGCTTTCGTTACATTCGTGCCTTTCAGATTAGCGGTGATGTCTTTTGGTTGCGCAAGCAAACCGTTCTTTGCGCCAAATACCGACAGTAAGACTTCCAACCATTTGGCATCATTGAAGGGTTGACTAAATATTTTATATAGGGCTGTTTTGTCCATCAATCTATGAATGTTTCTGTGATAACAATTTCAGGTGTAACGTTTAAGTCAATTTCAATTTTGAAGGATTCATCATCCTCATTGCTAAAGGCATCATACTTCTGTGCTAAGGCAATAATCAAGTTGTCAGCCTGTCCATACGTGATTTGCTTTTTGTCGAGTTGGCGCTTCAGCTTTCTGATTTCATTTGGCAAGGGAGTGTATGTTCCTTTGTCAATTAAATCTTGAAGCGCCTCGCAAGCCTTTTTTGTCTCTGCTTTTCTGGTGATCGCTTTGAAATCACGCATGAACTTTTTAGCCTGAGCAGAGACAGCATCTGCTTTATCGGTTGTCGTAACGGCTTCTGTAGTTGCGCCTAAGAAGTCTTTGTCAAACTCTGCAAGAGCTGCTTGGACGTTATCAAAGTGAATGGCCGGAACTTTGCCAAGCGGCTCAGTAGCCTTGGCTTCAAACTGATCGGCTGCTTCAAGAAATGTCAACGCTTTCACCTCATTTTCGCGGTTTACAGAGTAGAACTCCATTTTATAAGGGGACTTGAGGAATATTAGTGTGACGTTTTTTGCGTCTTTTGAATTGGCATTTGCGTTTTTTCTGGCCGTTCTTGCTTTGAGCGGAAAAATTTTTATTCTCTTAAACTCCTTTGAATTGTTGTCTTTGAACTCTCTGATGAATCGCAAATATAACAGGCGCTTGTCTTCTTCGTCCGGTAGGCCTTCTTTGAATAGTTCGAATTGTTCAACAAGTTCTTCATGCGTAAAAACCTGTGCATCCTCGCCAAATGCAGAATGAAAGCCTTGCAGCTTAATTAAAGCGTTTTTGTAAAGCTTGATTTCTTCATCGCCATGCTGAGAAGGGTAGAATATGTAATTGTACACGATACCTGCCACGCTCCCTATACGATTTATTCTTCCAATGCGTTGCATTAGGCGAGTAGCATTCCATGGGGTATCGTAATTCACAAGTACGTTTGCCCTGTGAAGGTTAATTCCCTCAGCAAGCACATCGGTAGTAATCAGGATTTGGTAATCATCTTTTCTACTACCGATGTAATTAGCGTCAAAGTTTGCCTGAATCGTTTCAAAAATCTTAATCCGATTGGCGGAAGATATTTTCAGTACACCATTGCCTTTGTAGTCTTTCAGATGCTCAGCCAGGTAATTAGCCGTATCATTGCTCTCCGTAAAGATGATGATTTGGCCTGTAGGATTTTTATCTTTATTGAGTAATTCTTTTTCAAGAGCATCGAAGAGTTGATAGAGTTTAGGATCTGAATCAATGAGCTGCCATTCATCGTGAAGTTCTCTTAATAAATGTTCGTCCTTTTTTAGCCCTACAAGAAATTCTGCTTCGAAATCTTCCGCCTTAAAAATGTTATTTTTTGGATTCTCCGTGCTTATTTCTAGAATCAATTCTTCAATTTCCTCCATGGAGAAACCTTTCTCGATGAGTTGGTTGATGTTTAAATCAGGAGCTATCAGCACCTTATCGTCTTCAAACATCTTAATCATACGCTGGGTAGAAATCATCAGGTTATTTAACGTAATCTTGAAAGCATGAAAACTGCTTTCCAAACGCTTTACCATCAAGGTCTTCATAATGCCTGCCAAAGACTTTGATATCAAAACAGCTTGGTCATAGTAAGCATCTTGTAGCTCTTTTTTCAAAAATCTAATAGCCTGGTAGCGGAAGTAGTTGATCTTATCTTCATCGGTTAAATAGAAAACCGTATGGTAAAACAGCTTACTTAGCTTGGCATCTAGCTCATATTCTACTGCGCGCAAAGGAGCTATTTCGGGGAATATAATTCCCTGATCTTTCAGATCATCAATGTACTTTGGGTAATTCGTGAGGTCTTTACGAGTACGTCTGACGGTAATTTGAGAAATGACTTTTTCCCGAATTACGCCATATAGTTCTCTAACTCTTTCTATGGTAGGGTTTTCATCCCTCATTATTTCGCTGTATTCCCGAATGATTGGCCCAAAAAACGATTGGAGATTTGTAACTGGTAGTGTACTTCGCCTAGCATCCT
This sequence comes from Candidatus Roizmanbacteria bacterium, assembly GCA_013334845.1. GTDB lineage: Bacteria > Patescibacteriota > Microgenomatia > UBA1406 > GWC2-37-13 > JAAXWV01. The sequence continues at coordinate 7,734 of JAAXWV010000047.1, forward strand.
GAAATAAAAGAAGTTGATAGTAAAGGTCTTGCGGCCTATTATTCAATGGAGTGGCTGAAATCAAAATAATTTTTTTGTTTCTGCCTTTTACCAATCCATCACCATTTCTTGGAGACTTGCAAATTCGCTGGAGAAAACCAAAACTTTTAGATGTATGATTTCTGTACTTATGGGCTTCATCTACCAAGATTAAATCGTAATCTTCCTTAGCCCAATAATTTAAATCTTCACCTTGTACAATCTTTTCCAGTCTCCCATTGGTGATGAATTTTGTGTGTCGATCAATTCCAAACAATCTAAACGTCTTTTTCCAATTTTGCTCGAGAGCTGGAGGGTAGACGATTAAAATCTTTGTATTCAGCGAACCGTTAGCAACCAAAAACCTTTTGGCTATCATAGACGCCACCACAGTTTTTCCGAGACCAACTACATCTGCCAAAAAAAAACCATTGTGTTCCATAAGCATTTGGAAGCCTTGATTCACTGCATCTATCTGATAGCTAAGTTTTTTGTAAGACTTTGGCAAATCACCTACCGTGTCCGGATCGTAGTCAATGTTGTCCCCAAAATACTCAATAAGAAGCTTTAAATAGATTTCAAAGGGAGTGAACTCTTGACCGATGTGCGATTTTTTTTTGAACTCCTGAATATCTGCTGGAAGAATGGTGGTTGATTGCCCCCAAAGTTTTCGGAACTCTTTTTTAGTGAACTCTACATCATCGAAGTCTTTTAATGCGATGTTCAGCTCATAATTTGGTGATTTTTTAATTCCAAGTCCGGCTTCAGTTAAATTTGAAGAACCCATAATAACCCAGCCATCTGAATGCTCTGAGTGTATTTCTGGAAGGAACAAGTAGAATTTTGCATGTATAGCTTTTGAGTTGTGTGCCCTGACTTCGATTCGTCCATCAACTAAATCCTGAATAAATGCGAGCACACCATCTTCAACTTCTTGAGAGTATTTTGCTTCCTTTAAATCCCGTATAAACCAGTTCAGGAATTCTTCTTTAGTTTTTTCTTCATCACCAAAGTACAGAAGCCCTTTATTTTGCGCCTCAGCAAACATTTGATCGACATTAATTCCGACTAAAATTTTAATATCTTTAATATCATTTAGATAAGGTTGCAACGCAAAATAACCTGACGAACGAAAGTAACCTACAACAGCATGAAAGGCGTAAACATCCCTCATGTTTTCCAGAATCCCTTTGAACTTCTGGAATAATATCTTCTCATCAGTATTCGTAAAAAACTTAGTACTCATTTTATTCAATTATTATAGTACATCATTAAAATATCACAAATCACAACTTCCTTTTAAAATTATATGCTTTCTTGCTTCTGATAACATAGTATTTGCGATAATTAAAACTTTCTATTTTCCCCCCTCTTTAAGGTTATAAATTACGAGTATACATGCAGATACGCCAGAAATATCAACCATGATCGCCACAAACTTAAGATAGGCGTTTCCGACCGACCTTCTGAGTCCATGATATGAAAGTGTTAAATGAATCAAGCATCATAGGGCATTGATTCATT
>JAAXWV010000268.1 GCA_013334845.1 Candidatus Roizmanbacteria bacterium
TCGTACCTCGTTTGCGCCGAGAGTCGGGCCAATATTTCGCTGTTCAACTAACGTGACGGGTAACGGTAACGCCCCGGAATTAATTGAAGTTGCAAGTTGCTTCGCTTCTTCTACCGTAAATGACCCATTGATACTCGCACTTCCGTTGAGAATGGGTTCTGTAACAGTAGGTGCAGAAATCGGGAAGTAGTCGATAAAGATTCCTACCTTCTTCCCAACATTGCGCGTAGTGATATCACCAAATAAATTAGCCCCTTCTTTTGTAAATTCCAGCGATACTTCAGGTTTTCCTGTCTGAGAATTGAATACTACTGAAGCTTTTTTCACCATGTTTCCGGTCAAACCGGTATTTTTCTGAAGCCGCACAATCTCAGGCGTATCACTCGCAATTTTTATAGTTGGATCCTCTTCCTTGAACGAAAGCTGAGCTGTCTGTCCAATGAGCGAGACTGCCTGTGCAACATCGGTAATGCCAGGAAGTTCAACAATAATTCGATAGGATCCTCCTGATTTGACTGTTTGAATAGAAGGTTCTGATACCCCAAAATAATTCACTCGCTTTTCAATAATGTCTCGAGCAGAATTAAGGGCCTCTTGTAAGTCTGTAGACTTTACTTTTGACGTATCTGCCTGAAAGACCAGATGACTACCCCCTTTAAGATCAAGTCCGAGTTGCGTGTTGAAGCGTTTCACTATACGAGACCCCCCCAAATTCCAATCAATCACAGGTGGATTCAGCACTGTATTAACCTTGAGATTTCCTACTGCGAACTTCACACGATAATTTTCAGGAAAGTCGATCCAGATGATTAAAGCAAGCAGCAATAATGGTATAATTACTTTTAGTATTTTCATTTAAGCAGTTCTTCTTCTACTCCATAGAGCATAACTTTCGGCTGTCGCAGGAATCGCCAGATGAACGGATCGTTGTTCTTCTTGCGGAAAAGAAATTCCTCTTCGTTCATTACTGTGTAATTTATCTCCCGACCGAACCCTTTTTCAGCCTGATTTATCAATTCTACCACCTCGGGCACCACAATCAAGCCAACAAACAATGCGTAAATCTCGTCATCACGGATTGATATATTCTTAGCAAATTTCATAGAAAGCGCTACATATTTTACCTTTCCAATCTTTTGAATGTTATCGTGGATCAGTTGAGATAAGGGACAAGATTTGGCAAAAATCCGGCTAAATTCATCAAAATAAAGATAGTTTTTATTAAGGCTATAAAAAACCTTGTTTAGACGCTTTTCACGATGTAGCACCTTGCCTTCATGAAGAATATCCAACTCCCGTTTGACCGCATTCACTTCCTCATCAACTTCCCTAACAATGTGACGTAAGTAATAGCTCTCAGTCGGATGATGGAAGAAGAGCGTTAGTATCTTCCGGCGAGCCTTGGAGGGAATGATGTGTTGCAACATTATTGATACTCAACTTTATTGCCAATGGGTAATATCTCAATAAAGATCTGTCCTCTTACAAATGCGACCTCTTTATCAGATACGTCCGTAAACTTCATTCGACTCGTCTCTTTTGTTTTTTCCCAGTTTATTTTGGTCACTGTACCATTTTGAAACAAATATCCATCACCGTCTCCAATCACTTTATAAAGGATATGTCCACCCTCATAGCCGTCATTGGCAGGAGACTCCTTCATAAATAAGGTCACAACATTTTTTGCCTCTAACTGTTTTTGGGTGTTGTTATCAAGATGAGGTTTCCCTCCATTTTCCCGAAGATAGGAGTTGCTAGTTTTACTATATGTCCACTTCACTGCATAATCTGAAGCAAATGAATCCCAGAATCCGAAACTAATAGAAGAAGCTGTGGGTGTAGCTGCCGCTTTATCATCCTGAAACTTCCACTTAGTAAAATTAGCATTCCACGCCTTTCCATTATCATCAACGTTGGTAAGCTGACGCTTAGTTTTTGCATAATCCCACAGTTTCGCAGTTGATGAATAGACGGTATGTTCTGTAGCACGATTAGGCAATCTCTCATAGTCTCTCCAGAAAACAGGGAATGGCACTGAAAACTGATTGAGATCGTTATATTGTGCCCATTTAAGCGTTTCAATCTCGCCCAAAGCATCAGCTGGCCCATCAGTATTAGCACCTCCCACATGAGCATATAGTGGGTGATCACCATATTCCTGCAGATTTTTCAAGAAATACATACGAGCAGAGCGTACTGGCCCGACCATTTGAGCATTTTGACAGTAAAAAATACTTAAAAAGCGAGTAATTCCTCCCTCAGCCACTGCCTCGTATACGATGTCAGCTGAAGTTAAGCCGGATTGCGGACGTGCTTCCGTATGATTTTCGATCATAACTCCTAAAGGACGACGCGCTGACCATTTTGCTTTTTGTGTAGATGAATACATTTTGCCATTGAGCGGACATTCTTCTGTTTTTGGTTCATTATCAACCACGGCATCAGAACCACTGGCTGCCGTTTTCGTATTATTTACCCCGTTTTTTACTGGTGAAGCAAAAAAGTTTTCCACTGAACCGGATGGGAAAATAAAGTAGCCAAACACACCTGCAGCGATAAATAAAATGACCGCGGCTATT
>JAAXWV010000269.1 GCA_013334845.1 Candidatus Roizmanbacteria bacterium
GGGATTCCCTGGATATGGCGTTTTATCATACCGAGGTAGATCGAAATCGCTATCGCTGAGAGTCTCGCCTCATTCAGGAAGAGATGGGGATACTGTATCTCTTTTCCTGCATACCGTAGGGTTATGCCCACATGGCAATCCTCTAAAACGGTATAGTCTTTTGACGGACGAGCTTGAGCATAACGGAGAGCAACCTCAATGTTATGATTGAAGCGTTTGAGAATCGGGTTGGCATGTTTCAGGATATACTCAGGACTTTTTGACATGAAGAGTTCCCCGAATGCTTCGTTGAAAACTTTCAGTGCCGCATTTACCTCAATCTTTTTTTTGCTTATCGGATATTCCCGTCCTGTCGGCTTTGCAATAATTGATTCAACCTCCTCCCAAATCTCTCCAAGTTCTCGACCAAAGGTCAGGGAGTACTTGAAATGTTTCAATACCCCTTTCACAAGCAAATCAAAAAGATTTATGCTGTGCTGCTTTTTCAGATGGTGAATATCGAGCAGATGCTTGTAGGTAAGAAAGCTTTTCAGTTTGTTTGCATCACGTATGCTGGTGTCATTCGACGTTCTTGTATCGTTTTTCAGGGCAGAGAGTTCATAACTCTTTGTTTTTCTCATCCCTTGCTCAAGCATGGCAAAGGTAACTTTGACCGATGTGCCACCTTTTTTCTCTTCGGATATAAAAATATTTTCCAGCTCGGACAGGTCAATATCTTCGATTGATGACTGGAAGAAATCTTTCAGGGCATAATAGAGAGAACTTTTGCCGCTTCCGTTTTCACCATAAATGAATAGGTTCTTGCCGCCAACATTGATTTTTTCACTTTCCAGAAAAACTTTATAGTCGGTGATTTCAATCGTCTGGATTCTCATCGTTTCAGCGCCTCCCGGATTATGTGAACAACATCAACACTATCGATGGTTTCAACTGTGTTACGAACGGGATGAGAGGGATCATAGAGACGATCAAATTCGCGCTGAATAACCGAGAGTTTCTCTTCTTCGCTCATGTCATCAGATAGCGATGTCAGGGAACCAAAATGAGCAAGAATATTCTTCCCGGATGAAGTGATTTCACCAGGAAAGTAAAGTTCATAAACCATCGCATCGATAAGCTGTTCGAAAAATGCAGACTGGATTTTCTTTTCTCTGGTTGTGGTAAGCAGAACATATTCAGCCAAGATCTCGAAAGGTTTCTTCGCCTCATCGTCCATTTGAGGCACGGGTAATTGCTCAACAAACATAGGCTTGTATTCGAAATAGCCTCCATTGCGAGTCACGCCGAGTGAACGGATATAATAATCGGCGACAGAAGAATTTAATACCGCCAATAAATAGAGCAGGTTTGGACCTGTTATCAAATTACCCGGGGCATTTACAAAGTAATTTTCTTTTGCCAAAGCGAATTGTACTGATAAAGCCAAATTTCCCCAGACAACTTTCTTTTTTGAGAATTCATGATAATATGATGCGGCACATCGCTGCAACGCGTACCATTCATAACTAATTCCGGTTTCTGATTTATTTCGATTAGCTAAATTATTTTTATAACTAAGCAGATGACGATATAAAGCAGGAAAGCGCAACTCAAACTCTTTCTCAGCCACCGATGAAGCACCTTTAATGGTTTGATCATCATGTAATGGAAAATGCCAAGGGATAAATAGTAACCATGAATCTTTAACAAGAACTTTATATCTTTTTAGATCACGTCCAATCAGAAATGGCTTGATAAAATCTTCACTTTTAGGATCTTCGGCGATCAGTTCGGCCCTTTTCTTTCCGTCAATAATGAAGGCTTCATTGAAACCGGTCTTGATACCATAGTTGATGACAATATCCCAATTTTTAAGCGGCTTACCTGCCACTTCGATCTTCTTCTTGATTTCATAGTTGGCCTTATCGTTGATAACCCAACTTTCTTCCGATAAGTCTGTCAGTTCGATGCTGTTTTTACTGACAAAAACATCCAGAGCTTTATTGCGGTTAAATGATGAATTTATAAGGCATGCTCTCACCGGTTTAAAACGATTTTCCTTCGTGAACAATAGCACATTAGTGTCAACCGTGGCAGAATCAAAAACCTGGAAACTTGAAAAATCTATCAGTACCTGCGGTTGGGTTTTCTGGCTGAAAAATCTTCTCAGCTTTTCCCCATAGGCTGCCCGCATCCATTTGTTGGAAGTGATAAAGGCAAGCACCCCCTCCTTCCGCAATAACCGGTACCCTTTTTCGTAAAAGAGGCAATAGATATCACCTGTTTTTGCAAGGGTCTCATAGTTTTGCCGCTCCCAATTTTTCTGGACAGACTTCCCGCTGAATTTCTGAATCTGCACATAGGGCGGATTTCCGATCACCGCGTCAAACCCCGTGGCATCACTGCCGAAGACGTCGGGGAACTCCAACGGCCAATGGAAAATCTGTCTTTCCTCACACCACTGGTCGATGAATGTCTTTCCCAGATTCTTACTTCCGAAATAAACCTTAGCGTGGCGCAGGTCGAGATCGGGTCTGTCGACGAAGGAGGCATTCGCTGCCGCCTCTCCCATAAGGGCATTTCCGA
>JAAXWV010000270.1 GCA_013334845.1 Candidatus Roizmanbacteria bacterium
TTTTTTGCGATTTCAGGCGCTGTGTGGGATATATTTGTCGAGCGTATGGTGGCAGCTGCTATTGTGATGGCGCCGATTCTTTTTCTGTTCTTAGTTACTCGAGGAAGAGGAATGGGGTTTGGTGATGTGAAGCTTGCTTTTGTTCTCGGATTTTTACTCGGATGGCTCCCAGGGTTGTTGAGCTTGTACTTTGCCTTTATTTTTGGTGCGATATACGGACTCGGGTTGATTGCAACACATAAGGGAAAGATGAAGAGCAAGATTGCCTTCGGGCCCTTTATTGTGCTGGGAATGCTGATTATGATCTTTTTTCAGCAGCCGGTCTATTTCCTGATTCATATCATATACGGTATTTAATATGTTTTTAGTTACATGTGTTGGCGGGTTCGTTGTTGAAAAACAGGCGCAGTTGGGATACAATTTAAGTAATTCTTCATTATTTTAATCAAGAGTTAATAATTACAAATTTCAATTCTATTATGGAGCAGAGTCTCGTTATATTAAAACCCGATGCTATTAAAAGAGGCATCATTGGAGAGATAATTACTCGTTTTGAAAAGACTGGTTTGAAGATGGTCGCGGCTAAATTGTTCTGGGCAGATAAAGATCTCGCTGGTCGTCACTATCCGTATGATCGTAAAGAATTCATCGAAGGAATGGCAAAAAAAACGGTGGAAAATTACGAAAAATTTGGCCTAGATGTGATGAAGGATTTCGGCACAACCGACCTTAATGAGATTGGTCAGATAATCCGCACATGGCTTATTGATATGATTACTGAAGGTCCGGTATTTTGTATGGTCTGGGAAGGACCTCATGCCGTGGAACTGATTCGAAAAATGGCCGGACATACACTACCTTTGGCTGCTGCTCCCGGGACAATTCGTGGCGACTATTCGTTCGATTCCTCCTACCTTGCTAACAAAGCAAAACGGGGAATTAAAAATCTTCTCCATGCTTCTGGAACTGTTGAAGAAGCACGATTTGAGATCCCATTGTGGTTTGATGAAAAAGAAATTCACTCGTATGAACGGGTTGAAGAAAAAGCTATGCGGTAATTTTGTGTTAGCTATTAAAAAAGGGCAGGGAAACCTGCCCTTTATAGTTGGTGAATATGTTTAAACTTTGAGGCTCTGTAAAAGTCTAAAGACACGCATTAAGCAGCTATGAAAACAGGCATATCCTGTCCATTATTACGAAGTTTCATACGATTCAGGAGATACTCCTCTGCGATGAGTTTTTGTCCATTCCTTGTGGGATGAATAATTCCGACCTGGTCGCTGCCTAACATATGATAAAGATCCATTGCAGTGATATAGAGAGGATCCTGTCCAGCTCCTTTCATGCGAAATTCATAATCACGTAATGCATCTCCAATCATGTTATTTGCCATGCTTGACAGTCTTCCGGCCGCTTGTGTCGATGATGGATTTTCTGATAAAAACTTTTTACACGCCTGTTTTTCCTTTTCGTCGGTTATCCATATCAGATCCATCTCTCCCAGTTTATTTGAATTAATTTGAGGAATCCCTTCGTAAACCAGCTCATTTATATATATGCCTTTTTTTGCTGCTTCATGCTTCAAATCAGTTAATTCCATTAGGATACGAACAATCCTATCTCGGCAGCTGCGAACTTCGTTTTTAATGGCATGGGCCAGCCTCGGGATTTGCAGGTAGGAGCCTATTCCTTTGGAGTTGGCGATTTTTCGAATCCAATCTTCATGATCGGATAGGTATTTCATAAGGTCATCTCCGCCCACTGACAACACGATCGTGCGATTTGGACAAGAGGTATCCCAAAAAGCCTTCGCTTCCACAGTCGACCGGTCACGGATGGATTGGATTTGTTTGATCGTGTCGAATGTGGTTGCTCCGCCTTGTGCCAGGAGGATGGTTCCCCAGTCGCCCCCATATTTATTTATGGTTTTTGCGATATATTCTACTGCCGGATCATTGGCTTTCTCACCATCGATAAATCCCGACGTGATACTATCTCCTAAGGTGATTAAACGCGTGGAGCGTAACTGTTCCGATGTATATCTGGAGGCTCTGCTACTAAAAGGCTCCAGATTTACAGAAGGTGGAAATCTCAGTTCGTAGGTTGTACGCACTAAATCATAAGCTATGAGAGCAGCGATTGCTGATGAAGTGAATGTTGAGGTGGTTCCAATAAATTCTGCTGCATTTTTCAGCCTTTCCGGACGAACAAAACCCATGAAAAATTCCCGGCGAGTCAATGATGTGGCTAGACTTTTGTACTCAGCATGCGACATGAGGCTATTATACGAGTTGTTTTATGAAAATGAACAGTTTCGTCATCACGAACGAAGTGAAGCAATCTCCTTGTCACATGGGATTGCTTCGCTTATGCTTGCAATGATAATGCAATAAAACGCATTCTGCTGAGTGAGATGATGTGATGTTGCAAGCAGAAATGAAAGAAGCACGTGTTGCGTGATAAAGGAATGTTACCGAACGAAAAAAAAGTCTGAGAGGGTTTGATATATTGCGTGATATAGTAGTGTTACCGAAAATCATTAAAAATTTCGG